>JBGPQZ010000224.1:0-5463 GCA_041489335.1 Methylomirabilia bacterium | reverse complement strand
TCGATCTTCATGCGCAGACTCCTCCGAAGCGGAGACAGCCATCGAACCTCAACGGGCCCCCTCCCTGGAGGAGGCGCCGGCCCTGGCGCGCCACTCCTCTTCCAGGATGCTCATCTGGACCAGCGTCCAGTACTCGTCTCCCAGCCGGCGGGCGTCCCGCAGGCGCCCCTCGGTCACGAAGCCGGCCTTTTCATAGCACGCGATCGCCGCCGTGTTGAAATCAAAAACGACGAGGTCGATGCGATGTAGGCCCAGCTCACCAAGCCCGACCTCGAGCGCCCGGCGGACCATCTCGAGGCCGACGCCCTTGCCGCGCCGCGCGGATTCCCCTACCAGAACGCGGGAGAGGGTTGCCGAGCGGTTTCGGCGGTCGATCTTGGCCAACTCGATGTGGCCGACCACCGCCCCGGTCTCCGCCTCCTCGGCCGCGAAGATCCTTTTCGTCGGCTGGCCCCCCTCGGCATCCCGGAGATACCCTTCGAGCTGCGCCGCATCCAGCGGGTAGGTGAACAGCGGCCCCGCCCACTGGAGCAGGAATTGTGGAGACGTCACCCACCCGATGAGTCGGTCGAAGTCGCTTCGGGTGAAGGGTCGCAGCGTGATCATGAGGTCGTGTTCCGACGCGGAAGCCGTCGAGCGGACATCGTGAAGTGCGATCTGCGAAGTGGGAAGCGGCGGCTCACGATTGGCGCCCGACCACCGACGCGGCCTGCCCCCACCCTCCTTTGAAGACGAGAGCCTCCAGCGGCTTCCGGCTGCGCGGGGCCAACTGCCGATCGCGCAGAGGCGGCGGGAGCGTGTCGGCCTCCCCGGGGTAGCCGATGGCGATGGCGGCCACCGGCTCGTACTCGTCGGGGATGCCGAACGCCGTCCGCGCCTTGGCGGGATCGAAGCCGCCCATCTGGTGGACGAAGAGGCCGAGGGCCGTGGCCTGGAGGATCAGGTTCTCCACCGCGAGGCCGACGTCGTGCCAGGCGTGGCGATTGGGGGTGCCGTTGTGGCTGAACTGCCGCTTGGCCACGGAGAGGACCAGCACGGGCGCGTGCTGGGCCCAGGGCACATTTCCCTCGACGAGGCAGCCGACGAACCGCTGGTGGTCCGCCGGCCTGTCCCGCGTGCAGACGATGAAGCGCCAAGGCTGCTCGTTGTAGGCGGAGGGGGCCCAGCGCGCGGCCTCGAAGAGGCTCTGGAGCTTCTCCGGCTCGACCCTCCGCTCGGAGAATGCCAGCGGGCTCCAGCGGCGCTTGATCAGCTCGTGAACGGGGTGCGTGTTCTCGGCCGGCTTTTCCATCGTCCGATGTCCTCCGCGCGGCGCAGGCCTACAGCCTGGGCGCGTCCTGTGTCTCGGCATCCGATGCGTAGGTGACCGGAACGCTCGGGTTCTGGTTGACGGTCAGGTGAAAGACGTCGGGCCGAGCGTAATGGCCTACGACGTCAAAGTCAAATCGGCTGCGGGGGATCTCGCCGAGGTCGAGGTCGGCGAACAATGTTCCCTCCTGATCGTACAGGGGGCCGGCGAGGAGTCCACCCAGCGGGCCGACGATGGCGCTCCCGCCGCGGCACATGATCTCCGGCTGAGAAGCCAGCTCCTCGATACCAGGCAGATGCGCCGGATACATGGACTTGGTGACGAACTGGTTGCAGCCGAGGACAAAGCACCGGCCCTCGCAGGCGATGTGCCGGAGCGTGGCCTGCCAGGTGTCGCGGGTGTCGGCGGTGGGCGCCAGATAGATCTCGACCCCCTTGCCGTACATGGCCATGCGCGCCAGCGGCATGTAGTTCTCCCAGCAGATGAGGCCGCCGATCGTGCCGAATTCGGTCCGCACGGCGGTCAGGGTGCTGCCGTCGCCCTCGCCCCAGATCAGCCGTTCGGCGGCGGTGGGCTTGAGCTTCCGGTGCTTTCCCAGCAGCCGCCCGTCGGGACCGAAGTAGAGCAGGGTGCAGTAGAGCGTGCCCCGGCTCCCGCCCTGGTCCCGCTCGATGACCCCGATGGCGAGATAGGCGCAGGCGTCGCGCGCCGCCGCCCCGAGGGCCGTGGCGACCGGGCCGGGGATGTCCACGGCGTTCGTCCAGTAGACCTCCCAGGTCCGCCGGCCGTCGAGGCTCCGGCTGCCCACCGCGGTGCCGAAGCTGAGGCCCCGCGGATAGGCGGGGATGAAGGCCTCGGGGAAGAGGATCAGGCGTGCTCCCTGCGCCGCAATTTCGCGGATCAGTCGGCAGGTCTTTTCCAGGGTGGCGTCGCGATCGAAAAGGACCGGGGCGGCCTGGACGACCGCCGCCTTCACGATGGGCAGGGTCTCGCTCATGGCGTCGCCTCCCGGGAAACCTGGTGCATGGCCAGCATGTCGGTCAGCCAGCGCTTCACGTAATCGCGGCAGGCCAGGATCCGGCATCCCGGTTGCGCCAGGGGCGACAGCAGGAGGTACTTCTTTCGCGCCCAGCCGACCAGTTCCTCCATCGGCAGATGACAGAAGCACCGTCTCGGGGGTGGGATATCCTGCGCTATCGTGACGCTCTCGCTGCTCATTCGCCCCCTCCTGTCCGGAGTATGCGAGTGTTTCCAGGCCCGAGAAGAGCCGCCCCGGACTGTCTCCTCGCCGGACCCCGATGCCCGCGGGCTAGGGAGTGCCGAACCTCCGGCGCAGGGCCACCACGACAGCCTGGTCCAGCGTTCGCGAGACGATCTCCATCGGCGAGAAACCCCGCTTCCAGGCCCAGTAGAGCGTCAGGCCCAGGAGCGCGATGGTGATGGCGACGTTCGGCCAGGCGTTCAGCGCCCACTGCCCGTCCCAGGCGAGCTGCCAGGCATCCGAGAAGGGGAGCAGATAGGGGATCGGCCACTGGTATCCGTCGGGTCCGCGCGACCCCAGGAGATCTCCAAACAGGTGCAGGTGGAAGCTGAGGAGGGCCAGGGCCGCTGCCGTGAAGCGCCGCCTGGAGAACACCAGGACGGCGAGGCCGGCCAGTAATGCGACGCCAATATTGTGGGTGATGACGTGGTGGTACTCGCTGAACCAGTCTTTTCCCGCCAGGACCCCGAGGGCGTCGGCGTCCGGCAGGACGCCCGCCAGCGTCACGACGGCCCTGTCCCTGCGCTCGAGGTTCGCCGAGTTGGCAACGGCCCAGCCGAGGAGGAGGTGCGTGGTGGGATGCATTCAGCGTCGCTCCGATCGGGGCTTGCGGAATACGAACACGCTGCCGGAATCCGAAGCGGCCTCAAATGAGGACCGCTGGAAGTCCGCATAGTGCCCGATCAACTCCAAGCCATGCTCCTGGTGAAGGCGCAAGCAAGACTCCGATCGCAGCGGGTACAGCCACACATCGCCCTCGAAGATGGTGCGGTCTCCCGATGCCAACCGGGTCAGGAAGCGCACCCGGGCATCGGAGATGTCCTGGTATTGCCGGGAGAAAACGGCGTCGCCACCCTCGAGCTTCCGGAGCCGGAAGGTGTACGAGTCGTGGGTCAGGATGTAGTCCCAATTCACGGTCTGGAAAGTCCAGATCCCCCCCGGGCGGAGGATCTTCTCGACCTCTCCGACGAAACGGGCGAACTCGTCTTGCGTCAGGTGGGGGGCGACGTTGCCGATGCAGAAGACCAGATCGAAGGGCGGGGGGAGCGTTCCGACCTCCATCATGTTCAGACAGCGGAAGGTCGGCGTCGGATAATTCTTCCGCGCGACCTCGATCATCTGCGGGTCGAGGTCGATGCCGATGGTCTCGAACCCATCCGCCGCGAAGCGGCCGCAGTAGTGCCCGGTGCCGCAGCCGGCGTCGAGGATCCGGCGGCCGCCGTCCGGAATGCAGCTTCTCAGGAAGCCATAGACCTCGTCCCGGTACGGAAAGATGGCCTCGTAGTGCTCGGCGAACTGCGAGTAGAAACTCATGGTCCTCCTCTGTGGGGTGGAGCAGTCAATCGGCCCGGCCGTGGTCGAAGGTGCCCGCCGGTGCCTTATTCACTATACCCCTGGAGCCCGCCACCTCCAATACACAGGGTTGTTATGCGGCGCCGCTTACCTATCTTTCCGGTTGCACACTTCCTGCGCGTCGCTCAAGGCGCCCCCGTGTACTTGCAGTCCTGGATTTCCTTGAGCCCCACATCCGGCTCCACGAGCTCGCCATACACGTGCCCGACGAAGAACCCTAGGCTGATGGAGAAGCGGACGTAGCGGCTCTGCCCCCTTTCGAGCACGAAGCTCAACTTTCGCGTCACCTCGGTGGACGTCGCCACCTGGTACTCGCCAGGCTGCCGATCTACGTAGAAGAATCCGTGGGAAATGGCCTCCCCGACCTTCACGTCGTTCAGCATGACATCGGGCCGAACTGCGGCGCCTAGTGCGGCCGGCCGGTAGAAGAAGATCCTGCCCACATCGGTGCTCTGATCGGGCATCTTGGGTTGAAACTCGGCATACTTCATACCACCGGCGCACGCGCTGAGTCCGATCGCGAGGAGCAAGGCAGCCAAGAGGCGGATACACTTCATAATAGCCTCCTCCTTTCCGAACCTCAGGGTTGACGGGACACGGCGAGCGGAATGGGCTCGCTCAGAGGGCTGAAGCCCTTCTCCACGGGCAGGTAGAAACCTACCAGTCGCCCCTCGGAAACTACGAGGTAAGCCTCGAAGACGTTCGAGCACTCGACGGTTAGCGTTTGGTCTCGCGAGCGGTACACGACGCCTTCGGGCAGCCTGCCAACGGCGAACCATCGGCTGCCTTTGCGAAGGCTGCGCGAGTAGCCGCATGGGGCGCCGTGAATCGGAGCGTCCTCAGCTACTATGAATGCGGTCTCGGAGCCGGCAGCTGGATCGAGACGGGCCGACTGGTACTTTACGTCTGTGAGGTCGAAGGCGCACCCAAAGGCCAGCGCAGCGGCCGCCAGCAGCCCGAGGTGTCCTATCCTACGTATCGCCTTAACCATGGGTCTCCTTTCTCCCGCGATTCGGCCAGCGGATCGGCCATCCACCTTCCATTCCCCGAGGCGACACGTTACGCCCCGCTTTCTACAGGCACCGTAACCGTAATACGGGACCCGGCCAAGTATGACAACTGCTGCGAACCTGCCCGGCGCCATGCCTCGCGGCCAGCCCGTGGAGGCCCCGCGATCCCGCACCCCGGCATGGTCCGGAGAATCGAGCGTCGTCCCATCTTCCGCGATGAGATGGACCGAGGGAAATGCGTCGCCGACCTCCCGTCGCTGGTGGAGCAGGGGGGCTCGCCATGCGCCAGGCCCTTCTGCATCTTTCCTACAACTTGCCATTCTTGGGTCCCCCATTCCGTCCCCCATTCCTGATTCTAGTGGTCATCTTGCTGGCGCTCCAGGAGGTGGACTACGTAGGCGGCACGCGCGGCGGCGTCGTTCGGGCACCCCTCGGCACGGCAGTAGGCGAGGAGATCGTCCAGGTCAATTTCCACCTTGCGGAGGTCCAGCCCCATGGACCGGTACCGCCGGATGGCCCGCTCGGCCGTG
>JBGPQZ010000223.1:0-5470 GCA_041489335.1 Methylomirabilia bacterium | reverse complement strand
CTGCAGGGCGTCACCAAGAGCTTCGGATCCGTCGTGGCGGTCGATGACCTCACGCTCGAGATCCCGCGCGGGATCTTTCTCTCACTCCTGGGGCCGAGCGGCTGCGGGAAGACGACGACCCTCCGCATCATTGCGGGCTTCGAGCGGCCGTCCCGGGGCGACGTGTTCATCCGGGGGCAGCGCGTGAACCACGTGCCGCCGCACCGACGCGACTTCAGCATGGTCTTCCAGAACTTCGCCCTGTTCCCCCACATGACGGTGGCCGAGAACGTGGCGTTCGGCCTCAGGATGCGACGCACGGCACGGGTCGAGCGGGAGAGCCGGGTGCGCGAAACCTTGAACCTGGTCCACCTGGCGGGGTTCGAGGACCGGTACCCACGCCAACTCTCCGGCGGGCAGCAGCAGCGCGTGGCGTTGGCCCGGGCGATCGTGGTCCGGCCCGCGGTGCTGCTCCTGGACGAGCCGCTCGGCTCCCTCGACAAGAAGCTGCGGGAGGAGATGCAGGTCGAGCTGCGCCAACTGCAGCAGGCGATCGGGATCACCACCGTGTTCGTGACCCATGACCAGGAAGAGGCGCTCACGCTCTCGGATCAGGTCGCGATCATGCAGGCCGGGCGGATCGAGCAGATGGGGCGTCCCCGGGAGATCTATGAGCGGCCCACCACGAGCTTCGTGGCCAACTTCCTGGGGGTGACCAACCTCTTCGAGGGACGGGTGGTCGGGCGCGAGGGCGGGGAGGTGGTCATCGCGGTCGGAGAGGCGCCGGTTCGCGTGCCCGCGGGGGGCGACCTCGCGGTCGGGGAGCGGGCGCGCGTCGCGATTCGGCCAGAGAAGATCGCCATCGTGCCGCCGGGCCGGCCCGGCGGCCTGGCGGCACGGGTGCGCCACGTGGTGTACCTCGGGCCGATCACGCACTATTACCTGGAGACGCCCGAGGGGCAGTCGCTGGTGGTCTATGCGCAGAACACCGCCGCGGCGACGGTGCCGTGGAAGACGGGCGACCTCGTGTCCTGTCTCCTGGAGGCGCAGAGTGCCTTCCTCCTGCGCGGCTGACCCGCAGGGGGGGGTCCGAAAACCATCCCCCCGCGGGCGATTCTGGCTCTCGGCCGGCAGTTCGGCCTGGATCCTGGTGGCGCCGCCGGTTCTCTACTTTCTGGCTTTCTTCGTGGCGCCGCTCCTCTATCTCTTCTTCGTCAGCCTGCACGTTCCGTCGCAGACCGAGCTCTACGGCAGTCGCGTCACCCTCGACAACTACCTGCGTGTGGCGACCGACCCGTTCTACCTGCGCATCATTCGGCGAACGCTGGTCGCCGGCCTGGCCGTGTCGGGGCTCACCCTGCTCATCGCGTATCCGGTCGCGCTGGCCATGGTCCGCATGCCGGCGCGCAGACGCAGTCTCCTGCTCATGCTTCTCCTCTTCCCCCTGATGGTCAGCAACGTCATCCGGGCCTACGGGTGGATCGCGATCCTGGGGCGGCGGGGGGTGGTGAACAATCTCCTGCGGGACGCGGGCCTCGTGCAGGCACCGCTGCCCTTGCTCTATTCCGTGGAGACGGTGGTGGTGGGCCTGCTCACCATCCTGCTCCCGTACATGATCGTCTGCCTGGTGAACGCCCTGCTCACCATCGATCGGTCGCTGGAGGAGGCCGCCCAGTCGCTGGGAGCGGGCCCGCTGCGGACATTCTTTCACGTGACGCTCCCCTTGAGTACGCCGGGGATCGCCTCGGGCCTGCTCCTGGTCTTCCTCCTCACCCTGAGCGCCTACGTCACCGTGCAGCTCCTGGGCGGACCGCAGTCCAAGATGCTGGTGAGCCTGGTCTATGACGGCGTCATGAGCTTCGTCTGGCCGCGCGCGGCGGCCCTGGCGTTCATCCTCCTCGGCATCTCGCTCACGATCACCACGCTGATGCTCAGGGTGCTCCGGCCGCAGCGGGTGGAGGGGAGGGGATGATGCGGCGCTGGGGCGCGTTGGCGGCGAACCTGCTGGCCTTCCTGCTGATCCTGGGGCCGATCGCCATCGTGGTGCTGGTATCGTTCAGCCCCGGCGACTTCTTCGCCTTTCCGCCGCGGGGGCTCTCGCTCCGCTGGTTCCGCGAGTTCTTTGCCCTGCCCAGCATGCGGGGGGCCTTCCTGCTGAGCCTGGAGATCGCGCTCGGCGCGTCCGTGGTTTCGACCGTGCTGGGGACACTGGCCTCGCTGTTCCTGGCGCGGCGGCGGGGGGCCGTGGTGAGCCTGCTGAACGGGCTGTTCCTGTCCCCGCTGGTCTTTCCCACGATCATCATCGGGGTCGCGCTGCTCCTGGCGTTCCGCCGGGTCGGGATGCCGATCCTGCCGGGACTCGTCTGCGCCCACGTCCTGATCGGGACCCCCTACTGCATCCGCTCGATCCTCACCAGCCTGCAGGGCTTCGACGTCTCGCTGGAAGAGGCGGGGCAGAGCCTGGGGGCCAGCCCGGTGCGGACGTTCTTCCTGATCACCCTGCCGCTCATCCGTCCCGGCCTCTTGTGTGGCTGGCTCTTCGCCTTCATCGTCTCCTTCGGCGAGCTGAACACGGCCCTCTTCCTCACGGGACCCGGGGTCACCACGCTCCCCATCGAGATCTTCGCCTATCTCCAGTTCCAGGGGAGCCAGTTGGTCATCGCGGCGGCCTCGACCCTGCAAATCTGCCTGATCATGGTCCTGGTGCTCAGCATCGAGCGGTTGGTGGGCCTGACCAACATCGTGCGGTGACCCGCGGGCGGGGCCGGGCCGGCGGCGTGTGTTCGGGAATGTGCTTGACTCCGGGTGAGGCATGGGATAGGAAAGAATTGATAGGCGACCACCACTCATGACGGCTATCTCGGGGATGCACTCCGGACCGAATACGGTGACTGACGTGCACAGACTCTTTGGGCCCTTCGCGGCCCGGAGAGCTTGTTTGTCTTTCGGAGGATCGGAAGGGAGGTGAGACGCACCAACTGACTGGACCACACGGTGTGCCTTGGGATTCGTTCCGAAGGGAGGAGCGAAAGATGAGGACATGTCCACGGTGGTTTGTGTGGGTTTTCCTGTGGAGCCTGCTAGCCCTGGCCTGCCTCGGGCCGATCGGCGAGGCGCTGGCGGGGGAGGCCTCGGGCCTCGCGTACTTCCGCCAGGCCAAGATCAACTGGCGGGCCTATGAGGGCCAGAAACTGACAATCGGCCTCAACAAGCACCCCTTCACCGAATCCTTGTTGCCCCTCATCCCGGAATTCGAAGCCCTCACGGGCATCAAAGTCGAGTACCTCATCCTGCCGGAGCAGGAGTACTTCTCCAAGCTGGTCGCCGACCTGTCGCAGCAGCGCGGCGAGTTCACCGTCATCATGACCGGCCCCATGCGCAACTGGCAATACGCCACGCCGGGATGGCTGGTCCCTCTGGACGGGTTCCTCAACGACCCCAAGCTCACGGACAAGGCCTGGTACAAGCTGGAGGATTTCTACCCAGGCTTGATCGCCGCCAATCGCTGGAACCTGAAGAACGGCGGGGGGGTGGGGGAAGGTTCGCTCTGGTCCATCCCCGTCCTGGCAGAGAGCTACCTCCTCGCCTACCGCAAGGACATCTTCGATCAGTACAAGATCAAGGTGCCCACCAGCATGGAGGAAATGGCGGAGGCCGCACGGCTGGTGAAGAAGAGCGCGGGAATTGACGGCATCGTGGCGCGGGGTATTCCGGCCGCCTCGACCATTGCGACGGGCTTCATCAGCGGGATCAAGTCCTACGGGGACGGGAAGTGGCACGAACTGGACGCGAACCTGAACCCCGCCTTCCACGATCCCCGCTCGGTGAAGTTCACCCAGATGTGGGTGGACATGGTGCGGGAGAGCGGCCCGGCAAACTGGGCCAACACGACCTGGTACGAGACCATGGAGAGCTTCGCGGCCGGGCAGGCGGGGATGGTCGCCGACGCCGATTTCTTCGCCGCGACCTACGAGGATCCCAAGAAGTCGAAGGTTGCCGGGAAGGTGGGGTACGCTCTGATTCCACCGGGCCCGGGCGCGGTGACCTACTCCGGCCTCTGGACCTGGGCGCTCGGAATGAGCAAGGCCACCAAGAGCAAGGAAGCGGCCTGGTACTTCATCCAATGGGCGACCTCGCCGCGCACCCTGCTCAATGCGACGGTCGAGTACCGGAACTACAACCCCTCGCGGGCTTCGGTCACGAACAATGCGCAGGTGCAAAAGATCATGGGGGCGTGGGAAAACGGCGGCTACCTGAAGACGGTCCAGGAGAACCTGAAGACCGCCCGGGTGGGCTGGGTCCCCAACCCCGAGCGCACGCGCCTGGGGGACATCTGGGCGCGGGCCCTGCACGAGATCTACTTCAAGCGGGCCTCGGCGGAGGAGGCGCTGAAGAAGGCGAGCGCCGAGATGGACAAGGTCCTCATAGAAGTCGGCTTGAAGAAGTAGCCGGACGTGACCGCGAGGGCCCATGCCCCTCCAGCCGCGGGGGCATGGGCCCTCGTCTGCCGGGGAGCCAGCGTGCGATCTGGGCTGGGGATGGGGCCTGAACGACGCCGGGGATTGCGGCAGGAGACGCTCTTGCCGTATACCCTGCTCCTGCCCGCATTCTTGCTCCTGATCGGGATGCTCTACCCCTTCTGCCTGGGCCTCTACTACAGCTTGACCAGCTACTATCTGCAGTATCCACACCTCTTCAAGTTCGTCGGCCTGGGTAACTACCTGGCGCTCCTCAAGGAACCCTTCTTCTTCTACTCGCTCAAGTTCACTCTTGGCTATACCGGGATCGCCGTCCTGGTCCAGGTCAGCCTGGGGTTGAGTGTTGCCCTGCTGCTCCACTCCCGCATCATCGGGCGTGGCGTCCTGCGGGCAATGATGCTCATGCCCCTCATGATGCCGCCGGTGATCACGGCACTCATGTGGAAGGTCATGATGGCCTCGACCAAGGCGGGGATCCTCAACTACCTGCTGTCCTTCCTGGGGATCGGGCCGATCAACTGGCTGGGGTCGGTCAACTCGGCCATGGTGTCAGTCCTGATCATTGACACTTGGGGCAATCTTCCTTTCGTGGCCTTGATCCTCCTGGGGGGCTTGCAGTCCCTGCCCTACGAGCCCTACGAGGCGGCCCTGGTGGACGGGGCGTCGGGGTGGGGGATCTTCCGCTACATCACGCTCCCCCTGCTCAAGCCGTTCATCATCCTGGCCACGACCTTCCGCGTGATGGACTCGCTGCGAATCTTCGACGTCATCTATGCGACCACACTGGGTGGACCGGCAGACGCCACCATGAACCTGCACATGCGTGCCTTCTTCTTCGCCTTCCAGTGGTACCAGATGGGGATGGGGATGGCTTACGCGATGGTGCTGCTCATCCTGCCGGTGAGCCGCAGCCTGAAGTGGCTCAACGTCACCTGTGTGCTCTGCATCGTCGGCATCTGGATCGAAAAAGGTATGGGCCTCGTGATCCCCGGCTTCATTCCTTCGCCGCTGGG
>JBGPQZ010000222.1:0-5477 GCA_041489335.1 Methylomirabilia bacterium | reverse complement strand
TTATTCGTAGGGCGTCGGGACACTTTCACAGAGCAGCAGCTCCCTGATGCACCGAAGCCCTACTTAGCGATAAAGAAAGAGCTTACCGACCCCGAACTCATGGCCCACTGCCGGGGCGAAAAGACGATATCGACCTACCTGGTCGACGACCAGGGGACCACGCCCGTGGCTGTGCTAGATATCGACACCAAGGAAGAGCCGGCGCACAGCCTGGGTCTGCCGCCGCACCTGGGTTTCCAGCTCCACCTCCTGCCGGTGGCTGGACACCAAGAGACGGCGCCGCTCCAGGGCGCGATCCTTTTCGACGTACTTCCGGTATTCGTCCATGGTCGTGGCGCCGATGCACTGCAGCTCCCCGCGGGCCAGGGCCGGCTTCAGCATGTTGCTGGCGTCGATGGCCCCCTCGGCCGCGCCCGCGCCGACCAGGGTATGCAGCTCGTCGATGAACAGGATCACGTTGTTCGACTGCTGGATCTCCTTGACCACGGCCTTCAGCCGCTCCTCGAACTGCCCCCGGTACTTGGTCCCGGCCACCATGCCGGCGAGGTCCAGCTGCACCACCCGTCTGCGTAGGAGGATCTCCGGGACGTTGCTGGCCACGATCCGCAGGGCCAACCCCTCCACGATGGCGGTCTTCCCCACCCCCGCCTCGCCGATGAGCACCGGGTTGTTCTTCTTGCGGCGGCTCAGGATCTGGATCACCCGCTCGATCTCCGCCTCGCGTCCGATCACGGGATCCAGCTTGTCCTGGCGGGCCATCGCCGTGAGGTCCACCCCGAACTCGTCCAGGGCCGGGGTGCGCGTGCCGGCCGTCTGCTTGGAGGTCTGCTCGCCGAGGAGCTCCTGCGCCTGGGTCTTGGCCGCGGCGACGCTGACCCCGAAGTCCCGCAGCACCAGCGACGCGATCCCCTCCCCCTCGCGGATCAGGCCGAGCAGCAGGTGCTCGGTGCCGATGTAGTTGTGGCTGAGCGAGCGGGCCTCGGAGATGGCGTACTCGAGGACCTTCTTGGCCTGGGGGGTGAAGGGAATCTCGCCGGCGGGTGAAAACTCCGTCCCCACCGCCACGATCTTCTCGATCTCGGCTTTGAGCGCCGAGACACTCACGTTCAGCTTCTTCAGGATGGCGACCGCCAGGCCGTCCCCCTCCCGGATCAGGCCGAGCAGCAGGTGCTCGGTGCCGACGAAATTGTGGCCCAGCCGGATGGCTTCCTCCCGGGCGAGAATGATGACCTTGCGGGCGCGCTCGGTGAACCGTTCGAACATGTGCGGCTCCTCGTTCGTTCCTCTCCCACACCGTCCGGGGTGCCAGACGAACCGCCTCCCCCGACGACCATCTTATCCATAGAAGTATAGCCGACCATCGGAGAGACGGAAAGGCCCAAATCGCAACCTGCGGGAAAGCAGGCAACTCGGCGATTGGGCAAGGGGGCGAGCAGGAAAGGCATGGCTGTCGGTTCCTCGCCCAGTTGCCCCCATTGCCTGATGGCCCATTTGCCAGACTGCCCAATCGCCGTCAGTCCACCATCCGACCATCCAGCATGCGCAGGGTGCGATCCGTGCGCTCCGCGAGCGCCGCGTTGTGCGTGACGAGGACGCAGGTGAGTCTGCGCTCGCGGTTCAGCTCGCGCAGGAGGTCGAAGACCTCTTCCCCCGTCCGACTGTCCAGGTTCCCGGTCGGCTCGTCGGCCAAGAGGACGGCCGGCTCCCCGACCAGCGCCCGCGCGATGGCCACCCGCTGCTGCTCGCCCCCCGAGAGTTCGCCGGGGCGATGGCGCATGCGGTGCGCCAGCCCCACCCGCGTAAGGAGTAGTTGGGCTCGGTCACGCGCCTCGGGCGTCGGCAACCGCCGGATGCGCAAGGGGAGCATCACGTTCTCCAGCGCCGAGAACTCCGGCAGGAGATGGTGGAACTGGAACACGAACCCCACCTGCCGGTTGCGGAAGCGGGCCAGCTCCTGATCGTTCAGCCCGGCCAGCGCCGTGGCGTCGTGGCGAATCTCCCCGCCGCTGGGCCGCTCCAGGCCGCCCAGCAGATGCAGCAGGGTGCTCTTCCCCACACCCGACGGGCCCACGATCGCCACCAGCTCGCCTGCGGCGATGCGGAGGCTCACGCCCTTGAGCACCTCCACCCGTTCTCCGTCGCGGGCGAAACTCTTGGTCACCTCCGCGGCCGTAATCCCGCCTGGCTCTTGGTTCATGGCTCGTGGCTCACGTTTGCCTGCCGCGGCGTTCGCGACACCGGCAGGGCTCTCGCCCCCCGCTCTCGGCCCCGTCATCCCCCAATCCGCAATCAGCAATCTGCAATCCGCAATCAGCAATCTGCATTCAGCAATCTGCATTCAGCACCCCCCTACTCATAGCGGATCGCCACCACCGGGTCCACCCCCGCCGCCTGTCGCGCCGGTAGGATGGTCGCCAGGAGGCTGATGACGAACGCGGTCAGCGAGATGGCGACCACGTCCGGCCAGAGGATGCGGGAGGGCAGCTTGTCCAGAAGGTAGACCTCCTGGGGGAACGCCTTGAATCGGAACAGCCACTCCACCGTGGCCACGATCGGGTCCAGGTTGTGGGCGATGGCGAGGCCCGCCAGCATTCCGAGCGCCGTCCCGGCCAGGCCGATGAGGACCCCCTGCACCATGAAGATGCCCATGATGCTCCGATGCGTGGCCCCCATGGACTTCAGGACGGCGATCTCCTTCCGCTTCTGCATGACCAGCATGATGAGCGTGCTGATGATGCCGAAGGCGGCCACCAGGACGATCATGGTGAGGATGACGAACATCACCATCCGCTCCACCCGGAGCGCCGAGAAGAAGTTCCGGTTGAGTTCCATCCAGGTCCGGGTGAAGTAGGGGAAGGCCAGGCGATCACGGATCGCCTCCGCCACGGCCGATGCCTGATAGATGTCCTGGACCCGCACCTCGATCCCTGAGACCGCCGAGCCCATGCGGAAGAGCTGCTGCGCCGCAGGAATGCCGATCATGGCCAGCTTGGAGTCGAATTCCGCGAAGCCCACCGTAAAGACGCCCACCACCGTGAAGCGCCGCATTCGCGGGACGACCCCCAGGGGGGACAGGTCGCCCCCCAGCGGCAGGAGCACGTCCACGGGGCTTCCGACGCCGACCCCGAGCATCCCGGCCAGGTGCGATCCCAGGATGATCCCCTCCGCCGGGAAGACCGGCCGGGCGCTCTGGAGGGCGGCGGTCAGTTCCCCGCTGGTACTCTTGAGCGTCTTCCGGAAATCCGTCGCCTCCAGGGCGGAGGCGAGATCGATGCCCCGGAGAACGGTGCCGGCACTCCGCCCGGCGGCCGTCAGCAGCACCTCGCTGTAGGTGAAGGGGGCCGCTGCGGTCACGCCGGGCACCTGGCGCACCGCGGCCACTGCCGCCGCCGGCTCCTCGATGCCCCGCTCGCCGTAGCGCAGCACCCAGATGTGGGCATTCGTCCCCAGGATCTTGTTGCGCAGGTCGAACTCGAAACCGCTCATTACGGCCATCACCACGATCAGGGCCATGACCCCCACCGCCACCCCCAGGGTGGAGATCACGCTGATGACCGAGAGGGAGCGCTGGCGACGCTTCGCGCGGAGATAGCGCAGGCTGATGAAGAGTTCATAGGGCAGTGCCCGGATCATGCGCGCCTTACTCCCCGGGCGGGGTGGCGTCGGAACCGCCCTGCCCCTCCGGCCGCATGAGCGGGAAGAGGATCACGTCCCGGATCGAGGGAGCGTCCGTGAGGAGCATCACCAGCCGGTCGATGCCGATCCCCTCGCCCGCCGTGGGCGGCAGGCCGTACTCCAGGGCGCGCAGGAAGTCCTCGTCCATGGACTGCGCCTCCAGGTCGCCCGCCTCGCGCGCCCGCGCCTGCGCCTCGAAGCGGCGGCGCTGCTCGCGCGGATCGTTCAGCTCGGTGTAGGCGTTGGCGATTTCCATGCCGGCGATGTACAGCTCGAACCGCTGGACGTAGCGCGCATCATCCGGCCGGGCCTTGGCCAGCGGGGACAGCTCGGCGGGGAAGTCGGTGATGAAAATCGGTTGGATGCAGCGACCCTCCCCCAGGGCCTCGAACAGCGCCATCAGCAGCTTGGCCCAGCCCCACCCCGGATTCACGGGGATGCCGCGGGATTGGGCGGCGGCCCGGAGCCCCTCAGCCGTTCGAATCTCCTCGGGCGAGAGGTCGCCCTGCTTCAGCAGCGCCTCTTCCACGCTGAGGCGCGGCCAGGGAGGCGCGAAGGGGATCTCCTGTCCCTGGTAGGTCACGTGGTCGCTCCCGCAGACCGATCGGACGATCTGCGGCAGGAGCTCTTCGGTGAGCGCCATCAGGTCGCGGTAGTCGGCGTAGGCGTGGTAGAACTCCAGCATGGTGAACTCGGGGTTATGCTGGGTGGAGATCCCCTCGTTCCGGAAGTTCCGGCTGATCTCGTAGACCCGCTCCAGCCCGCCCACCACGCAGCGCTTCAGGTACAGCTCCGGGGCGATGCGGAGGTACAACTGCAGATTCAAGGCGTTGTGGTGCGTGGTGAACGGCCGCGCCGTGGCCCCCCCCGGGATGGACTGCATCATGGGCGTCTCGACTTCCAGGAAGTCCCGGGCGTCGAAGAAGCGCCGGATCTCCGCGATGATCCGCGCCCGCTTGCGGAAGATCTCCGCCACGGGCGGATTGGCGATCAGGTCCACGTAGCGCTGCCGGTAGCGGACCTCCACGTCGGAGAGGCCGTGCCACTTGTCGGGCAGGGGCCGGAGGGATTTCGAGAGGAGGGTGAGCGTCTCGGCCTGCACGGTCAGTTCGCCGGTCCTGGTGCGGAAGAGCCGCCCCGGGCAGCCCACGAAGTCGCCCAGGTCGAGCCGCTTGAAGAGGCCATAGGCCGCCTCGCCGACGCGATCGAGCCGCACGTAGATCTGGAGCCGACCGCTCCGGTCCTGGAGGTGGGCGAAGGAGGCCTTGCCGTGTCCCCGGATGGACATCAGCCGCCCCGCCACCGTGACCTCGGGAGCGCCCAGGAGCGTCGCCTCGTCCGCCGCCCCGTAGGCGGCCACCAGCTCCCCCAGCGAGTGACTCACGCGGAAGCTGCTGGGATAGGGATCAACCCCCTCGCGCTGGAGTCCTTCCAGCTTCTGGAGCCGCTCGCGCATATATAGTGTGATCTCGTCCACAAAACCTCCATGCATCAGGAAATACTAAATGCCGGGCGATTATAGGGAGGGGGGCGAGAGGTGTCAAAGAAAACCGGGACCCCTTACGCGCGATAAATCGCCCGAACTCCCTCGATTTGATGATGGTGCGCACACCACCTTCCGTGGGGTACGCCTTGAAGAACTGGCAGAAGTCAAGGCCAAACTCGGCCCCGGCCGTTCCCGAAGCAAGAATCGCTGCCGGGGTCACCCCTTGGTCTTCAGCTTCGACTCGTTCTCGGCGATGAAGGCCTTGATCTCGCCGGCCATGCCGAGGAGCTTCAGCCACTGCTCCTTGTAGAGGGTG
>JBGPQZ010000221.1:0-5506 GCA_041489335.1 Methylomirabilia bacterium | reverse complement strand
CCCCAGTTGCATCTTGTTCTTGGCCACGATGGACCCGACCGGGCCGATGGTCCAGGTGACGATGGCCTGGGGCGCGGAGTTCTTGATCTTGGTGAGCTGGGCGGTCATGTCGGTGTCGGACGGGCCGAACGACTCCTTGGCCGCGAGGGTGATGCCGAACTCCGGGGCCAGCTTCTCCAGCCAGCCGAGGCCGTCCTTGCCGAAGGAATCCGAGTTGGTAAAAAGCGCCACCTTGGTCAGCCCCTTGGCCTTTAGGTACCCGTAAAGTTTTCGTACCGCAGTAGACGACCGCTGTGGTGACTTGAAGACATATGTGTAGGCGCCGAAGTTGCCCCCCATGATCACCGGATCGCCGCCCACGGTCATGAAGGTGGGAACTCCCGCCTCCTCGACGATCTTCTTGACGCTCATCCCCTCGCTGGTTTGCGTGGGGCCGATGATAGCGGTCACCTTGTCGCTGAAGATGAACTTCTTGGCGATGACCGCCGCCTTGGCAGGATCGCTCTCGTTGTCGCCGATGATCAGCTCGATGGGACGTCCATTGATGCCCCCCTCTTTGTTGATCTTGTCCACGACCATCTGGGCCACGAGCTTCGTGGGCATGCCGATGTTGGCCGCGGGCCCGGACAGGGCAAAGAAGGCCCCGATCTTGATCGGTTCCGCGGCCAGGGCCGGCAGGGCCACGCAGCAGAGGACCAGTACAGCGATGACGGTGAGTCTCGTTCTCATGACCATTCCCCTC
Organism: Methylomirabilia bacterium; assembly: GCA_041489335.1. GTDB lineage: Bacteria > Methylomirabilota > Methylomirabilia > Methylomirabilales > 2-02-FULL-66-22 > 2-02-FULL-66-22. The sequence goes on along the minus strand of JBGPQZ010000221.1, from coordinate 4,764 downwards.
CTCTTGAGTTCTTCGTTGCCTAGATGATGGAATCCTGAATCCGGGAATCGAACACCCGCATCGTCTTGCGCTCGGAGCGGGGCAGCGAGTCGTACTCCGCCATCTCCACCTCGACCGTCACCATGACCTTGTGCTTGATCATGTGGACGATCTCCCGCTGGAGCTCCTCGCCCCGCTTCGGCTCCACGCCCGCCCCCCGCTCCACGACCAGGCGCAGGTGGTCCCGCTGCTCGTCGTCGCGGGTGAGGTGGATCTGGTACTCCGAGCCGAGACCGGGGATGGCGGAGAGGACCGCGTCGATGGTCGAGGGGTAGATGTTCACCCCCCGGAACTTGAACACGTCGTCGGTGCGCCCCTTGATTCTGGAATGGCGCGGCAGGATCGACCCGCACGTGCAGGGCCCCGGGATGATCCGGGTGATGTCGCGGGTCCGGTACCGGATGAGGGGCGCGGCCTCCTTCGCTAACGTGGTGACGACCATCTCGCCCCACTCGCCCGGGGGGACCGGTTGCAGGGTGTCCGGGTCGAGGATCTCGAGGAGGTAGTAGTCGGCCCAGTAGTGGATGCAGTCATGGTGCGGGCACTCGATCCCGGTGCCCGGGCCGTAGAGCTCGGTGAGCCCCGGGATGTCGAAGAGCTCCGCCCCGCCCAGCAGGTCGGAGATCCTCTTGCGCATCGACCGTGACGAGCGCTCCGAGCCGTAGATGACCTTCTTGAGGTTGATCTTCTCGGCGAGGCCCCGCTTGTGGACCTCCTCCGCCAGGAGGAGACCCATCGAGGCGGTGCAGCAGTAGACCGTGGACTGCAGATCCACCAGGAACTCGCACTGGAGGTCGAGGTTCCCCGGCCCGGTGGGGACGGCCATGGCCCCGACCCGCTCGCATCCCGCCTGGAAGCCCACCCCGGCCGTCCAGAGGCCGTACCCCACGGCGATCTGCACGCGGTCCAGGGGTGTCACGCCGGCCATCTCGTAGCAGCGGGCGAAGATGTGTGCCCAGTCGTCCAGGTCTTTCTGGGTGTAGCAAAGAATCTTCCGCTTCCCCGTGGTGCCCGACGACGAGTGGATGCGCACGATCTGCTCGTACGGGACCGACCGGAGCGGGAAGGGATAGTCGTCCCGCAGGTCGTCGGCGGTGGTGAGGGGAAGTTTCCCGATGTCCTCCAGGGAGCGAATGTCCTCGGGCCCGACCCCCGCGGCGTCCAGCCGGGCCCGGTAAAACGGCGAGCCCTCCCGTGCGTGCCGCACGGTCCACCTGAGGCCCGTGAGCTGATGGGCCCTGAGTTCGTCCTCGGAGGTGAAGGGCGGCATGAAGGTCAGTGCGCTCATGTCAGGCTTCTCCAATCGGACATTGGTGAGTCCGGCGGCCCCCAGACGGCTCTGGGCGGGGTTGTCTCTCGATGCGGCCCCGAGGAAGGCACGGCGCAGCTCCGGGTGCACCAGGAGCGCCTCGCTCTTCCCCGAGCGGATGATCCGGCCGTTGGCCAAGAGGTACGCGGTGGTGGAGGCGGTGAGCGCCCGGGCGGCATTCTGCTCCACCAGGAGGATGGTCGTCCCGGCCCGGGAGAGCTGGTGGATGATGTCGAAGATCTCGTCGGTGACCAGCGGGGCGAGCCCCAGGCTCGGCTCGTCCAGGAGGAGCAGGCGCGGTCGCGCCATCAGGGCCCGCCCGATGGCCACCATCTGCTGCTCACCCCCGGAGAGGGTGGCGGTGGGCTGCAGGGATCGCTCGCGGAGCTTCGGGAATCGCCCGAAGACCTCGTCCAGCCGACGGCCGAGCTCCGCCTTGCCCGGCGTGCTGGCGAGCGCGCCCAGGATGAGGTTCTCCCGCACGCTGAGGTCGCCGAACATCTCGCGCCCCTCCGGCGAGAGGGTCACGCCCAGGGAGGCCATGCTGGACGGCGACTGCCCCGTGACGTCCCGCCCCTCCAGCAGGATGCGGCCGCCGGAAGGCGGAACGAGGCCGATGATGGCCTTGAGGAGGCTCGATTTTCCCGCACCGTTGGCCCCCACGATCGCCACCGTCTCCCCCTCGGCGACCGTAAGGTCGATGCCGAAGAGAGCCTGGGCGGCCCCATAGTGGAGGGTCAAGCCTTCGATCGAAAGCAGCGTCTTGCGGGATCCCATGTCCGTCATGCCGTCAGGCTGATCTTCCCGAGATAGGCCTCGAGGACGAGGGGGTTGCGCCGAATGTCCTCGGGCGACCCCGCGGCGATGCGGCGCCCGCCGTCCAGGACGACCACGTGGTCGGAGACCGACATCACCAGGTCCATATCGTGCTCCACCAGGATCAGGGTGGCGCCCCCCCGTCGCAGTTGCCGGATGAGGACGCCCACCCGCTCGGTCTCGTCCGGATTGAGCCCGGCCACCGGCTCGTCCAGGAGCACCAGCGTGGGGCCCGAGACGAAGGCGCGCGCCAGGTCCAGGCGTTTCTTCTCGCCGTAGGAGAGCGACCCGGCCGGGCAGTCCGCCCTGGCGGACAGGCCGAAGGTGTCTAGAGCCTCCAGGGCGGTGAGCCAGAGTCGCCGCTCGCGGTGGCGCAGCGACGGCGTCCTGATGAAGGCCTCCAGAAACGAGTCTCCGGCCTTCGCCGACAGCCCGCACAGCACGTTGTCCAGGACCGACAGCCCCGCAAAGAGGCGCAGGTTCTGGAAGGTACGGGCGATGCCCAGGCGGGCGATCTGGTGCGGGGCGAGGTCCGCAAGGGCGTGGCCGTCGAAGACCATGGATCCTTTGTCCGGCCGGAGGATCCCGGTGAGGCAGTTGATGAAGGTCGTCTTCCCGGCGCCGTTGGGCCCGATCAGCGCCGTCACCTTTCCCCGCTCCGCCGCGAACCCCACCTCGTGGAGGGCCGGCAGGCCGCCGAAGTGTTTCGTGAGGCCTGAGGTCGTGAGCAGTGTCTGCTTGGAGACGGCGGTGGCCACGATTCTCCCCTAGGCCGGCCGGGTGGTCACGGCGGACCAGCGACGCGCGAACCGGGCCTTCGCCAGGTCGACGAGGCCGGCGATGAGCCCCCGAGGCAGGACGAGCAGGACGACCACGACGATCAGGCCGTGGAGGATGTCCTTGTAGTCCTCCAGGGGGCCGAGTAGGTGGGGCAGGATGGTGACGAAGGCGGCCCCCGCGAGGCTCCCCCAGAGAGAGCCGATGCCGCCGATGACCACCATGATGGCGAGGTCGATCGAGGCGAAGATGCCGAACGTGTCGGGGGTGACGGTCCCCATGTAGTGCGCGAAGAGGCTCCCGCCGACGGAGGCGAAGACCGCCGAGGTGATGAAGACGGCGATCTTCCCGCGACGGACATCCACGCCCATGGCCGCCGCGGCAACCTCGTCCTCCGCCAGCGCGGCCAGACCTCTGCCGACGCCACTCCGGACGAAGTTGACCGAGAGCGTGAGTGCCGCCATGGCCGTCCCCCAGAGGAGATAGTACTGCTGCGTCTCCCCCTGGAACGTCAGGCCCAGGACCCCGAACGGGGGGATGCCGGTGAGGCCGCTGGGGCCGCCGGTGACCGGGTCCCACTGGACGAAGGCGTGGTGGACGACGATGTTGAATCCCAGCGTGGCCATAGCCAGGTAGTGCCCCGACAGCCTGAGCGTCGGAATACCGATGACCAGCGCGGTGAGCGCCACGCCGGCCGCCGTGAGGGGCATGGCCGCCCAGGGTGGGAGGCCGCCCGCCGTGGTGAGGATGGCGGAGCCGTAGGCCCCCAGACCGAAGAAGGCGGCGTGCCCCAGCGAGATCTGCCCGGCGTAGCCGATGAAGAGGTTCAGGCCCAGCGCGGCGACGGCGTGCAACGCGACGAGGTTCAGGATCCCCAGCCGCCACGGGTTGGCGAGAACCAGGGGAACCAGCGCCAGGGCGCATGACAGGCCCAGCACCGAGAGGCCCGTGCGGTGGCGCCGGACGTACGAGGCGGCCGCGGCGGTCCGCGCGTTCACTTCGACGCCTCCACGCCGGCCCGGAAGGCCGTCAGGTTCCGCTCGAGGTGCTTCGCCGGGGTGACCCTCCGGATGGTCGCCTCGAAGAGGTCGGGCCCGGCGAAGAGGACCCCCTTGCCGGCGGCGTATCCGAGCAGGGCAAGGTTGGCGGCCCGGGGCTCTCCGGCCTCGGCGGCCAGCCGGTCCGCATCCACGGCGTCGTGTCCGGGCAGGTCCGTGGCGTTGACGAGGGCCGTGCCGCCGGACCGGAGGTAGTGGCCGTGCACCGGGAGGTTGTCCGCGTGGAGGAAGAGCCCCACCTCGGCCTCTCCCGAGGCGATGAGCGGGCCGTGGAAGGGGCCCACCTTGATGGTGGAGATGACCGCCCCGCCCCGCTGAGCCATGCCGTGGGTCTCGGTGGTGATGACCTCGTGGCCCGCCGCCGTGGCCGCCTCCGCCAGGACCCGGGTCAACGTGAGCACCCCCTGTCCTCCCCGGCCGCTGACGACGATCCGCTGTCTCACGCGGGTTCCCCCTCGTCCGCCACGATCGCTCCCACCGGGCAGACGTGGAGGCACACCCCGCACCGGGCGCACGTCCCCTGGCCGATGCCGACCTTTCCCGCCGCCTCGTCCCAGACGAGGGCCGGGCACTCGAACAGGTCGAGGCACTCCCGGCAGCCGGTACAGTCCTCGGTGACGCGCACGGCGTGAACCGCGCGGGTCGTCCCGGCCTCCGCGGCGAGCACGCAGGGAGAGGAGGCGATGATGACGGCGACACCACCCTCCTCGCTCCTCATGTACCGGTCGGCATCCGTCAGATGGGCGGTGAGCGTCTCCACGTCGT
>JBGPQZ010000220.1:0-5545 GCA_041489335.1 Methylomirabilia bacterium | reverse complement strand
CCGACGTAGCCGATGACCTGCCGCTGCCGCACGGCGATTCCCGGACGGACTCCCTTGGCGAAGCGCGACAGGTGGTTGTACATGGTCTTGAAATTCGCCCGGTGCCGAAGCAGGACCGTGTACCCGTTCCCGCCGCGCCATCCCGCGGACTCCACGCTCCCATCCGCCACGGCGTACACCGGCGTGCCCTGCGGCGCGGCGTAGTCCACCGCCAGGTGCGGCCGCACCCCACCCAGGATGGGGTGCCGTCGGGCGCGGCTGTACCGCGACGTGATCTTCGTGAACTCCAGGGGCGATCGCAGGAACGACCGGCGCAGGGACTCGCCCGTCGGCGTGTAGTAGCCGCTCCCCTCCCGGTCTTTGAAGTAGACGCCCGTGTGCGTGCGGCCCGCGCTCTCGTACTCCGCGGCCAGGATCCGGCCGTACTTCACGAACTGGTCGCCCGTGAAGACCTTCTCCACCAGCATGCGGAAGCGGTCCCCGGGCTGGGAATCCGCGGTGAAGTCGAAGTCCCAGGCGAAGATCTCTGCGAAGTCGATGACGAGCTGCGGCCGCTCGCCCAGCGCTTCGACGCTCTCGAAGAGGTTGTTGTTCAGCGTGCCCGCCACCACCGCGGTTCGGCGCTCGACCGGCACGTCCCGCCGGGCGGCCTGCCAGCCGCCGCCCGTCCAGTCGGCCTCGGTGATGTCGATGGGGCTCTGGCGATAGACGATCCGGTGAAGCTCCCCGGCCTGGTTCCGGTGTAGCTCCAGGGTGTCCTCCGGCTTGAGGCGGCGGAAATCCAGGTGCGGGCGGAAGGCTTGCACGATTCGGAAGGCCTGCTCCTTAGAAATCCCGTTGGCCGCCAGGGCATCGTGGAACGTCCGCCCCTTCCCGAGGACGCTGACGGTCGGCGGTGGTGGAGAAGCTATCGGTGTCGGAGCGGGCGAGGGCGGATGACGAAGTAAGGTGAGCCCGATCCCCAAGACGATGGCGGCCAGTGCGACGGCACCCAGGACATACCAGAGGCGGGCGGGGGGCTTATTGGACTTGATCTCTCCCGGTTTATCTGGCACTTCTTGGTTGGACATCCGACCTCGCCGGAGAAGACAGAATCTATCCTACACCTTCCCCGTGATTCAACCCTTGGTGGAATATGGTGCATTTGGCCAAAGATCATAGGCCTTATATCACATACCAGAAAATCCTGGCAAGCGATTTTCGGTTGTGGCGTTCCTTGTCTTCTGACTGAGATCCAATTGATTTTTCTCGGAAAAGCTTCCATCAAAAATGTCTTGACGCTTGCTTTTCTTCTGTGCTAAACGTTTCGCTAAACGTTATGCTAAACGTTTCGTTATTAGGCCATTCGTTGCCGCTGGAGATCCGAGCGAGATGCCGACTCTTCACGATGTCGCCAGGGCCGCAGGCGTATCGATCGCGACAGTATCCGCCACGATCAACCAGTCTGCGTATGTGAGCCCAGAGCTGCAGGCACGGGTCCACACGGCCATCAAAGAGCTGGGGTACCACCCCGACGGCATCGCTCGCAGCCTGAAGAAGCGTTCCACGCAGACGCTGGGACTCATCATCTCGGACATCTCCAACCCGTTCTTCACCGCGCTGGTGCGCGGCATCGAAGATGCCGCAAACGCGCGAGGCTACGCCCTCATCCTCTGCAACACGGATGAGTGCCTGGAGAAGGAGCGGGGGTATATCCGCCTGCTCTGGTCGCGTCGTGTGGATGGCCTGATCATGGCGCCCGCAGGCGCTCGCGAGGATTACCAGCGGTCGGACCTCGAGGGCGGGATCCCGCTCGTGTTCATCGACCGGAAGCTCTCCGGCATCTCGGCGGACGCGGTCGTCGTGGACAACGTCGGCGGCGCCCGCCAAGCCGTGGAGTATCTTCTCCGGCTGGGCCACCGACGGATCGCAGCCATCACCGGCCTCCCGCACATCTCCACCACGCACGAGCGCATCGAGGGCTACCGCCAGGCGCTGGAGAGTGCCGGCCTGCGCGTTGATCCGACGCTGATGGTATGCGGGAACTCCCGGCTGGAAGGTGGTTACCAAGCCGCCAGAACCCTCCTGGCCCTCCCGCGGCGGCCGACCGCGTTCTTCGCCACGAATAACCTGATGGCTATCGGCTTGATGCGCGCGGTGGCGGAATGTGGGTTGCGCTGCCCTGTCGACCTCTCGGTAGCGTGCTTCGACGATTTCGAGTGGGCCTCCGTGTTCCATCCCCGCCTCACGACCGTGGCCCAGCCGATCTACGACATGGGGGTGAAGGCGGCGGAACTCCTGTTTGCCAGGCTGGAGGGCGGGCGGGATGGCGATCCGCAGGAGGTCATCCTCTCTCCCACCCTCGTCGTTCGCGACTCGTGTGCGGCCCCACCGCCGGAGGAGTCATGACCCACGGTCCGGCCGAGGTGGTCTGTCTCGGTGAGGCGCTGATCGACCTTGTCTCGCTGCGGAGCGGCGTCGGGCTCGACCAGGCCCCGGGTTTCCGCAAGGCGGCAGGAGGCGCCCCGGCCAACGTGGCGGTGGGTGTCTCCCGCCTCGGACGACGCGCCGCCTTTCTGGGCGCGGTCGGTGACGACCCGTTCGGCACCTTCCTTCGGGCTGAGCTGGACCGGCACGGCGTGGACACGAGCGGGGTCTTGCGCCTCGCCGCGCGCCGCACCGCCCTGGCCCTGGTCTCCTTGATGGCGGACGGGAACCGGGACTTCCTCTTCTGCGGGGACCGCCCCGCGCACCTGGGTCTGCGCCTGACCCTCGGAATGCGCGCGGCGATCCGCCGCGCTCGGATCTTCCACTATGGCTCGATCAGCCTCATCGCAGATCCTGCCCGTCAGGCCACCTTGGCGGCCATCCGCGAGGCTCGCCGCGCGCACCGGTTCTGCTCGTTTGATCCGAACCTCCGCCTGAACCTCTGGCCGGATCCGCGCACGGCGCGACGCCGGATCTGCGAGGCACTGCCGCTCGCGGACTGCGTCAAGGTAAACGAGGAAGAGTTGACGTTTCTGACGGAGACGTCCGGCATTGCGCGCGGCCTGCGAGCCCTGGTGGACGCCGGACCGCGCCTGGCCGTGGTGACGCTGGGCCCCGAGGGATGCACTTACTACGGCACATCGGGCGAGGGCAAAGTCACGGGCTTTCCGGTCAAGGCCCTGGACACCACGGGGGCGGGAGACGCATTCGTGGCCGGAATGCTCGTAGGACTGCTCGCAGCCTCGCAGGAGCCGGCGGTGCGGCTACCCGAGGAGCCTGTGCTGGAGGAGATCCTCGCCTTCGCCAACGCCACCGCCGCACTCAGCACCAAGCGGCGCGGCGGTATCCCCAGCCTGCCCTCGCAGCGACAGGTGCTGGCGTTCCTGCGGTCGCAGGACGTCCAGTTCGACCCCGTGCCGGGAGGATAAGGCTCATGCGTGCTGCAGTGTATCGCGGGCCGGGACGGATCGCCGTGGAGTCCCGGGAGGTGCCCCGGCCGGGGCCGAGCGACCTCCTCATCCGAGTGAAGGCCTGCGGGGTGTGCGGCACCGACGTTCACATCTTAGATGACGAGTTCCCAGCGCCGCCGGGTATCGCCCTCGGCCACGAGTATACCGGTGTCGTGACGGAAGTCGGTCGGGAGGTGAATGGCTTCGCCCCGGGGGATTCCGTGGCAGTGGACCCCAATATCGCCTGCCAAATGTGCCATGCCTGTCGCCGGGGCGACGTGCACCTGTGCGAGAGACTCGAGGCGCTGGGGGTGACCCGGGACGGGGGATTTGCTGAGTTCTGCGCGCTGCCGGCTACCCAGGCCTATCACCTTCCCCCCGGCCTCTCCCTCGAGGAGTCGGTTTTGCTGGAACCCCTCTCGTGCTGCCTCCACGGCCTGGACCTGGCGAACGTCCGGCCTGGCGATCGCGTCGCCATCCTGGGTGCGGGGCCCATCGGCCTCCTGATGACCCAGCTTGTGCGCAATGCCGGCGCATCGTATGTCCTCGTGTCCGACCCCATCCCGGACAAGCGCACGCTGGCGGCGCGGCTGGGCGCGGACGAGGTGGTAGACCCGAAGACCATCCCGCTGGGCGACGCGCTTCGGCGGCGAGCGCCCGAGGGGGCCGACGCCGTCCTGGAGTGCGTAGGGGCCCCTGCCACGGCGGCGCAGGCGCTCGACCTCGCCCGCCGCGGTGGGACCGTGGTGTGGTTCGGGGTGAATCCCCCTGGAGCCACCATCCCCGTAGAACCCTACGCCATCTACCGGAAGGAACTGACCATCCGGGCGGCCTTCGTGAACCCGCACACGTTCGCCCGGGCCATCCACCTGCTGACCCAGGGGCGCGTGCAGGGTGCGCCGCTCATCAGCCATCGGTTCGACCTGGCCGGCGTGGCCGAGGCCATCGCCACCGTCAAGGCCGGCCGGGCCATCAAGGCGCTGGTCCTCCCCTAGGTCTCCCGAGGGGCAGGGCGGCGCGCGGAAGGAGAGGATCATGAAACGACAATTCGGCTTCTTGCTGGCGGCCCTCCTGCTCTTCGGCGTGCGGATCGCATCCGCCGATGCAGCCACCGCCGACCTCAAGCAGTGGGGGGCGCAGGTCAAGGCCAAGCTGGGCGGCACGACGATCGTGGTGAGCGGCATCCCGCATCCCTCCACCGAGGCCTTCCAGGCCATGACGCCGGACTTCACGGAGCTCACCGGCATCAAGGTGGAATGGGACCTCATCGAGACGGGCCGCGTCCAGTCCAAGCAGTTCCTGGAGCACACGGCCAAGACCGGCCGCTATGACGTCTATATGTACAAGGGCACCTCAGTCGTCGAGTACTTTGCCAAGGGGATCCTGCAGCCCCTCCTGCCGTACGTGAAAGGCGACCTGACACCCAAGGCCTACGCGTATGAGGACCTCCTGCCCGCGGCACGCGAGGCCCTGGGCACGGCGGGAGGCACCGTCCTGGGCATCCCCACGGCCAGCGAGTCCTTCTTCCTCGCCTACCGGAAGGACCTCTTCCAGAAGTACGGGAAGCAGGCCCCGGACACCACGGAGCAGCTCCTGGAGCTGGCCCGCTTCTTCAAGGACAAGGAGTCGGGCCTGGCCGGCATCGTGATGCGGGCCCAGACCGGGCGCACCCTGGCCCTGGCGTGGAGCTTGCTCACCCACCAGTTCTGCGGCAGCATGGTGGACCAGAAGACCTGGGACGTGACCCTGGAGAAGCCGGAGACAGTCCGCTCCCTGAAGTACCTCCTGGACCTGCTGAAGGCGGGACCGATGGGGATCGAGAATTACACCTGGGAAGAGGCGACGTCCACCTTCATGGCGGGCAAGGCGGCCATCTGGTTTGAGGCGACGGCGCTGCAACCCTGGCTGGAGGACCCCAAGAAGTCCACCATCGTCGGGAAGATCGGCTACGCCCCGCCGCCGAAGGGTCCCTGCGGGCGGTACGGGGCCATCGCCGGCTGGGCCATGGGCATTCCGGTCCACGCCCCGCACAAGGACGCGGCCTGGGCCTTCATCGCCTACATGACCGGCAAGGACATGGCGCCCACCTATGCCGCCAAGGGTGGGGTCATCAGCCGGGTCTCGTCCCT
>JBGPQZ010000219.1:0-5600 GCA_041489335.1 Methylomirabilia bacterium | reverse complement strand
ATCGCCAGGATGTGGTACGTGCCGGAATCCAGGAAGGCCTGGTTCATCTCCGGCGTCAGGCCGGACCGATCCCCCAGGACGGTGGCCTTGAGCAGGCCGGCCTGCCCGGCGGGCATGGCCGCGTCCAGGCGCTGGAGCAGGGTGGCGCGAAGGCGAAAGATGGCCGCCAGGATGCGCGACCCATAGGGCGCGGCCACCGCCTCGATCGGGTCCCGCGCCCACCCCTCCAGGAAGACGCCCTGGGTGGCCAGGTAGGCGGGATAGTCGAAGCCCCCGGGATTGTCGAACCGCCGTGGGTGGCGCAGGCGAAACGTCCCCCGGACCAGGTCGCCGTAGGCGAGCGTGGGCGGCGGCCCCAGGACCGTCAGCCTGGCCCCTCCGGTCGTCGGATACCAGGTCCCGGCGAGTCGAACCCGGGTCACCTCCGCCACGAATCGTGTCCGCTCAGGGTCCTCGGCGTCCCGCACCTCCGGCGGGCGCGGATCCGGCGGCAGCACCACCCATCCCTCCAGCGGCACCGGGGTCGTCAACACGGCGTCCGGGAGTCGGCCGACGTGGTGGGCGGAGAGCCCCCGGTCCGCCGCCGCCATGGCCTGCGCGCCCAGGCACGCGAAGCCCAGGAGCAGAAGGAAGAAGGCCGGGCGCGCCCTCCCGACCCAGCTCGCCACGCCCCCCGCGAGGAGCGAGGCGGCGGCGGCGATCATCCAGGCGAACGGCCAGAAGTCCAGGCGGACCTGGAGGGCGATGCCGAGGCCAAAGGCCACCGCCAGCGGCACCATCGGCCGCGCGAGGGCGGGCGGCGCGCCCGCGGGGACGGCATCCGCCGTCGGCAGGGCGCGGCAAAAACCGCTAGGTCGCATACGGCCTCTGGAGTAAAATCTCGGCCACTGTTCTCACAGACCGGGGAAGCCTTCGATGCGACTGGTGGATCGTGCCATACTGAAGGAGATGACCGCGGCCTTTACCCTGGGGCTCATGGTCTTCACCTTCGTCCTGCTCACGAACAAGATCCTCCGCCTGGTGGAACTCATCGTCAACAAGGGCGTCGAGATCCTGACGGTCTGCAAGCTCTTCTTCTACATGCTCCCCTACTCGCTGGTCGTCACCATCCCCATGTCGGCGCTGCTCGCCACCCTCGTCACCTTCGCACGCCTCGGATCCGACGGGGAGCTCTTGGCCCTGCGCGGGGCGGGGCTGGGCATCCTCCGGCTGACGCGCCCGGCCATCGTCTTCGGAACGCTGGCAACCCTCGCGACCTTCGCCATCAGCGTGCAGATCCTGCCGTACAGCAACCACGCCTTCAAGTCCCTGGTCTTCGAGGTGGCGCGCCGTCAGGTCGCCGTGGGCATCCAGGAGGGCGTCTTCAACAGTGCGATCGAGGGGCTCATCCTGTACGTCGAACGGCTCGACCCCAAGACCTCGGAGATGGAGGGGGTCTTCCTGGTGGATACTCGCAACTCCGCCGAGCGGCGGATCATCGTGGCGCGGGGGGGGCGCTTCTCGTCCGACCCGCAGAACCTCCGGATGGTCCTCGCCCTTCGGAACGGGTCGATCCACCTGTCGGCCTCGGAGATCACGGGGCGGTACCGCCTCCTGACCTTCGCGGATTACGCCCTCACGCTGGACGCCAACCGGGGGTTCGCCGATCCCATCCAGCGACCGCTGGGCGAGCAGGAGTTGACGCTGTCGGAGTTGCGCGAGCGCGCGGCCTCCCTGCGCGCCCAGGGACAAAACTACCACCCACCCCTGGTCGAATTCCACAAGAAGCTGGCCATCCCCTTCTCGTGCCTCCTCTTCCCCATCGCGGCGGTGCCGCTGGGGGGCGTCATCAAACGGGGCGGCCGCGGCCTCAGCATGGCCATCTCGGTGCTCTTCGCCCTGGGTTACTACATGCTGATCGTCGCCGGGGAAGGGCTGGGCGACCGGGGAAAGCTGCCCGAGGCGCTCGCCATGTGGCTGCCCAACCTCCTGATCGCCGTGGGGGGAGGGATTCTGCTCCTGCGGGCGCAGCTCCACCCGGCGGGCCTCGGGGACGTGTGGCAGACGCGCCTCAAGCCGTGGATGTCCCAGCGGGATCGGGGGTAACCGGGATGCGCCTGCTGGATCGCTACATCGTTCGGGAGTGCGTCAAGCTCCTCGGCCTCTGCCTGGTGATGTTTGTGGGGGTCTACCTGGTCGTGGATCTCTTCGAGAAGCTCTCTCGCTTCCTCGAGGCGCGCGTCGACCCGGCCCTGATCGCCAGGTACTATGCCTTCCGCCTCCCCCGGATCCTCATCGAGGTCCTTCCCGTGGCCGTCCTGTTGACCTGCGTCCTTAGCCTGGGGGGCATGGCCCGGAACAACGAAGTCCTGGCCATGAAGATGGGCCACGTGAGCACCCTCCGGATCGCCCTGCCCTGCATCGGCGTCGGCCTTGCGGCCAGCCTTGTCGCCTGGACGCTCACCGAGTACGTGGCCCCGCGGGCCAGCGAGCAGGCCCTCAACATCGAGCGGACGGAGGTGCGTCACCTGCCGGCGTACCGCACCATGCGGGACAGTGACATCTGGTACCGGGCCCAGGGCAACCGGTTCGTCCACATCGACCTCATCGAGACGCAGTCGGGGCTCATCCGGGGCATGAGCGTCTTCGACCTGTCGCCGGGGTTCGATCTCGTGCGCCGGGTGGATGCCCGCCGGGCGGCCTGGGCGGAGGGCGGCTGGAAGGTCGGCGAAGGCTATCAACTGGGGCTGGGGAACGGGGAGATGCAGATCACCCCCTTCCGCGAGTTGGTGATCCCGCTGGGAGAACGCCCGGAGGAGTTCGCGCGCGTCGCCCGCTCGCCGGAAGAGATGAGCTACGTGCAGCTCAGGGAGTACATCGACAAGTTGGTCAAGAGCGGCGTGGACGCAACCCGCTACCGCGTCGACCTCTACGCCAAGCTGGCCACCCCCCTGGTCAGCCTGATCATGGCCGTCCTCGGCGTGAGCTTCGGCCTCCGCACCGGGCGGGCGGGCGTCATGCTCTGGGTGGCGATGTGCATTCCCACGGGCTTCATCTACTACACCCTGCTCTCGCTGGGAGTTTCCTTCGGCCGGGGCGGCGCCCTCCCGCCCTTCATCGCCGCCTGGCTGCCCAACCTGGTCTTCGGCTTCGGCGGCCTCATCTCCCTCTGGCGCCTGCGCGGCTGAGAACTGCAGGGGGGCTGGGAGCAGGAGGAGGGGGCAACCCCCGCCAGCACCTCTGCCCCGCACAGTCCGCATCACACACCAGAACCGGGAAGCATCCCTCATGGTGGCCGCGGCCAAGTCAGGCTTCGTCGTCGTCCGGCAGGGCGGGCAGGTGGTCAAGGGCGGCGACGAAGCGGGCGTGGTCGAAGGGCTGGTTGGACTTGAGGACGTCCACGATCTCCGTCAGGACCACGGCCGCGATGAGTTGTCTGGCCTCGGGGTCCGTGTGACCCTCCCGGATCAACCGATCGAGCGTCTCGCGGGTCTCCGGCGGTTCGTCGTCGCGCAACTGGTTCTCGACCACCTTGAGTGCCGCTGCCAGCAGTCTCTGTCGCGCCGCCTCGCGCATTGGACACTCTCCATGCCCCCACCCGGCCCCGGATGCCCGGCGGGGGCGTGACCGCGCCTGCCCGGAGTCGGGGGCGCTTCTCGAAGGGTTGAACGTCTTCGGTGATGAAATGTGGGCAGGCAGCCTGCAGGTCGTGACCGATATGACTCACCGGGGCCGCGTGCATGGGAAATCCTCCGTGCGGCAGGGCCCGGGAAAGGATCGGAGCAACTTCTATCGCCGAGGGGCAGGAGAGTCAAGCGGAATTGGACGGAGGAGGCAAGTAGAAAGAAGTGAGGTGGCGATGTCTCCCCGCAACCACGAGGGCCGGGAAGCATCCAGCGCCCCCCGGCCCTCTCTTAGCTCTCGGCTCTACACTCGCGGCTCGCGGCTCGCGGCTCGCCCTTCCTCTCCTCACCACTCACTCAACCCTACGTGCCCATCTCCCACGACTCCAGGTACTTCTTCTGCTCCGCGGTGAGGGAATCGATCTTCACACCCATGGACTCCAGCTTCAGTCGCGCGATCTCGGCGTCGATGACCCTGGGCACGCGGTGCACCTTCTTCTCCAGCTTCCCCCGGTTCTTCACCGCGTATTCCGAGGCCAGCGCCTGGTTGGCGAAAGACATGTCCATCACGCTGGCCGGGTGCCCCTCGGCCGCCGCCAGGTTGATGAGGCGCCCCTCACTCAGAAGATAAATGCGCCGCCCGTCCTTCAGCCGGTACTCCTCCACCTCGTCGCGGGCTGGCCCGTGCGACGCGGAGAGCGACTCCAGCCCGGGAATGTCGATCTCCACGTTGAAGTGCCCCGAGTTGCAGACCACCGCCCCGTCCCGCATGGCCGCGAAGTGCTCCTGGCGGATGATGTGAATGTTCCCGGTCACGGTGACGAAGATCTCGCCCTGCTTGGCCGCCTCCAGCATGGGCAGGACCGTGAAACCGTCCATCACGGCCTCCAGCGCCTTGAGCGGATCCACCTCCACCACGATCACGTTGGCGCCCATGCCCCGCGCCCGACTGGCCACGCCGCGCCCGCACCAGCCGTAGCCGCAGACCACGAAGCGCTTGCCGGCCAGGAGGAGGTTGGTCGCCCGCAGGATTCCGTCCAGCGTGCTCTGGCCCGTGCCGTACCGGTTGTCGAAGAAGTGCTTGGTGTCGGCGTCGTTGACGGCGATGATCGGATAGAGGAGGACGCCGTCCTTCTCCATGCTCTTCAGACGGATCACACCCGTCGTGGTCTCCTCGGTCCCGGCGATCACGTGCGCGGCCAGGTCCTTCCGCTGGCTGTGGATCACGCCGACCGTGTCGGCCCCGTCATCCATGGTCAGGTGCGGCTTCAGGTCCAGCGCGGCGTTGATGTGCCGGTAGTAGGTCTCCTTGTCCTCGCCCCGGATGGCGAAGGTGGCGATGCCGAACTCCTTGACCAGGGCGGCCGCCACGTCATCCTGGGTGCTGAGCGGATTGCTGGCGCAGAGGCGCACTTCCGCCCCGCCCGCCTGGAGCGCCCGCATCAGGTTCGCCGTCTCGCACGTCACGTGGAGACACGCCGAGACCCGGATGCCCCGAAGCGGCTGCTCCTTGGCGAACCGCTCCTCGATCATGGAGAGGACCGGCATGCTGCTCCGCGCCCAGGCGATCCGCCGCATCCCCTTCTCGGCGAGCGTCAGATCCTTCACATCGTATTCCATCGCCCCATCCTTTCACGCTCAGTACTTCACCGCAAAGCTCGCAAAGACCGCAAAGGGGAACAGGGGGGATACGGGCTCGGGCTAGGGTTCCGAATGGTGCCGATACCCCCCGGTCTGTGCCTTTGAATCCCCCATGAGGTCTCGAGGGCTCTCTTTGCGAGCGTGGCGTGCGTTGCGGTTCAACCGCGACGTTTGGCTTCACGCCAAGGGCCAGGAGGCGTTTTCCCCCTGGCCCCGGATCCTCGTCGAGCGTGGAGCGTGAAGCGTCAGGCGACGCCAGATCCACGCTCCACGCTTTACGCTACACGCTCCACGTCCCTCGCTAGGCGCCCAGCCGTCCCGCGTCTTTCTTGATGACCTCTGCCTTGTCGGTCCGCT
>JBGPQZ010000218.1:0-5626 GCA_041489335.1 Methylomirabilia bacterium | reverse complement strand
AGCCTCCCGCCACACCAGGTCCACGCGGGCGGTGATCTCGACGAAACGGAGCTCCAGGGCGTCCTCGATGGAGCGACCGTTCAGGCTGACCAGGCTGGACCCGGCTGCAACGCCGGCCTCCGCCGCCGGGCTCCCCGGCTCCACCGCGTGAATCGTGAGACGTCTCGACAGCCTGCGGGTCACCGCGTCTCCATCTGCCGCCCCACCGCAGTCTTCCACCGCGCACTCCGGACGGCTCACCGACCAACAGTACAGGAGGAAGCCTGACCAGGCAAGACCGACGGGGTTCCGGCGGGAACCTGGTGAGCGGAGGCCTGGAACTACTGGTCGTTGAGGAGCCGGGTCCCGCGATAGACGTAGTCCAGGCCCGACCCGACGGTGCAGGCCAGGGTGACGATCGCGACCGGCTGGACGGCGAGGCGAAAAGCAGGCACGAAGTTGTCCAGCATGGCCAGGAGGACCGTGGCGATCTGGAAGCCGGTGGTGGCCTTCCCCAGCTTGGACGGCGGCATCGACACCATCCCGATGAACATGTAAAGGATGACCGCGCCGCCAATCAGGATCAGGTCGCGGCTCACGACAATGATCGCGAACCAGCGCGGGAGCTCCCTCAGGATGGTCAGGACCACCACGGCGGACATGAGTAAGAGCTTGTCGGCCAGCGGGTCCAGCACCATGCCCAGGGCCGTCCGCTGGCCGCGCCGCCGAGCCACGAAACCGTCCAGACCATCCGTGATCCCAGCCAAGAGGAAGAGCGCGACGGCGGCCTCCATCTGCCGATAGAGCATGAGGACCGTGATGACGGGCGTCATCAGGATGCGCAGGATGGTCAAGCGATTCGCCAGCGTCAACACGCCGCCTCGCTCCTCCCGGACGCGGCGTCCACCGGCGCAGGAGCCGTGGCCTGCAGGCGTCCGTTCAATGCCGCCACGATCTCGCGCCGCAGATCCTCCAGCCCTGCGCCCGTTTTCGCCGACGTGGCCACGCGACCGCTGCCCGGCCCCCAGGGAAAGACCGGGTGCCGCCCCAGGCGATCGATCTTGTTGTAGACCAGGATGGTGGGCCGATCCGCCAGCCCCAGCTCGCCCAGCACCGTCTCGACCGCGGTCTGCTGCAGCTCGGCGTGGGGGTGGCTGATGTCCACGACGTGCAGCAGGATCTCCGCCTCCTGCACCTCCTCCAGTGTGGCCTGGAACGCCGCGACCAGCTGATGGGGGATCTTCCGGATGAACCCCACCGTGTCGGAGAGGAGCGCCACCCGATCCCCCGGCAGCATCAGCCGGCGCAGGGTTGGGTCCAGCGTCGCGAAGAGCTGATCCCGCACCACAACCCCGGCGTGGGTCAGGGCGTTCATCAGCGACGACTTCCCCGCATTGGTGTACCCCACCAACGCCACGACGGGGAACGGGACCTTCCGTCGGGGGCGTCGGAGGAGCGCGCGGTGCCGCCGCACTTGCTCCAGGTCCCGGCGGATCTTGGCCATGCGCGTCTTGATCCGCCGCCGGTCGGACTCGAGCTGCGTCTCGCCCGGGCCGCGGGTCCCGATCCCGCCGCCCAGTCGTTCCAGGTGCGTCCAGGCGCCGGCCAGCCGCGGCACCAGATAGTCGAGCTGGGCCAGCTCCACCTGGAGTTTCCCTTCCCGCGTCTGAGCCCGCTGCGCGAAAATGTCCAGGATCAGGCCCGTCCGGTCCACCACGCGACGGCCCAGGAGCTGTTCCAGGTTGCGCTGCTGCGAGCCGGACAACTCCTCGTCCAGGATGACCAGGTCCACCCCGCTCAAGCGCCCGCGGATCTCCTCGGCCTTGCCCTTGCCGATGAGATAGCGAGGATCCGGTCGATCTCGTTCCTGCAAGACCGCGTCGGCCACCCTGGCACCCGCCGCCCGGGCCAGCCGCTCGAGCTCCGCCAGCGAGTCCTCGGCCTCCCACCGCGGCTTCGGGTGCAGGGCCACGCCCACCAGGAGCGCCGTTTCCTGCCCGGACCGAATCACCACGTCACGAGCCATGGAGCAATTCCTCCCGGGCGATGCGTGCCTGCAAGAGTTGCTGTCGCAGCACCTCCCCATCTCCGATCCGGATGGCATCTTCCAGCCGCGTCATGGCCTCGCGGTACGCCGTGACGCTCCTGAGGAGCGCCTCGCGGTTCATAAGGAAGATGTCGCGCCACATGTCCGGATCGCTCCCCGCAACCCGCGTGAAATCCCTGAGCCCCCCGGCCGAGTACCGGAGCCGCTCCTCCCCGCGTTCCATGTGCAGGACGGCGTCCATCAGGGCGTACGCCACAAGATGCGGAAGGTGGCTGACCGTCGCGAAGACCTCGTCGTGCCACGCCGCGTCCATGCGCACGACCTGCGCCGCCGCCGCTCCGCAGAGGGCCGTCACCCGCTCCACCGCCTCGGGCCGGGTCCGGGCGCTCGGCGTGAGGATCCAGGTGGCGCCCTGGAAGAGGTCGGCGCGGGCCGCCGCCGGTCCCGAGCGCTCCTGGCCGGCGATGGGGTGGCCCGCTACGAATCGGCCGTCCGGAAAGGCCGCGTCCCCCGCCTGGAGGATCGGACTCTTGACGCTTCCTACGTCCGTCACCAGGCACGATTCGGGCGCGTGGCGGGCAACCTCGGGGATGAGCGCGACGATCCGGTGTACCGGAACGGCGAGCACCACGAGGTCCGCCTCCCGCACGCCCGCGGCCAGGTCCTCCGTGGCCTCGTCCACGAGCCCCAGCCGGAGCGCCGTCTCGCGGCTCTCGGCGCTCCGGTTCACGCCGATGATCGTCCCCACCGCGCCCGCCTGCCGGGCCGCCAACCCGAGGCTTCCCCCGATGAGGCCGGCCCCCACGACGGTCATCCGGCGGAACAGCGGCTCACCGGATTGCGGATTGCGGATTGCGGATTGCGGATCGGGCATGGATCTCCGTCGCCCTACCGGGCCCCCAAGCTATAGCGTCCGATCGATCGCTTCGGCGACGCGTCTGAGTTCCGACATCATCTCCCGGAAGCGCGACGGCAAGAGGGCCTGGGGACCATCGGAGAGGGCCTCCTCCGGTCGGGGATGCACCTCCACCATGATGCCGTCGGCCCCCGCGGCCACCGCCGCCCGCGCCATGGGCGCCACCAGCTCCCACTTGCCCGTCCCATGGCTCGGGTCCACGACGACCGGCAGATGCGTGAGCTGCTTCAGCACCGGCACCGCCGAGAGATCCAGCGTGTTCCGCGTCGCGTCCTCGAAGGTGCGGATGCCCCGCTCGCAGAGGATCACGTTGTAGTTACCCTCGGACATGATGTACTCGGCGGACATCAGCAGCTCATGCACCGTGGAGCTCATGCCCCGCTTCAGGATGACGGGGCGCTGGTGCATCCCGACCTCCTTGAGCAGGCGGAAGTTCTGCATGTTCCGCGCCCCGACCTGCACGACGTCGGCGTACTTCAGGACCAGCGAGGTCTCGCGCGGATCCATCAGCTCGGTAACGACGGGGAGGCCCGTCTCCCGCCGGGCCTCGGCCAGGTAACGCAGCGCCTCCTCCCCCAGCCCCTGGAACGCGTAGGGCGACGTGCGCGGTTTGAAGGCGCCGCCCCGCAGGAGGTGCGCGCCAGCCTCCTTCACCGCGCGCGCGACCTCGAAGAGCATCTCCCGGCTCTCGACCGAGCACGGCCCAGCCACCACGGCCAGCCGCCGGCCTCCGACGGGGACCCCCGCGACGTCCACCACGGTGTTCTCCGGGTGGAACTCCCGGCTGGCCAGCTTGTAGGGCTTGAGGACGGGGAGGACCTTCTCCACCATGGGCAGGGCCTCTATGGCCTTGTCCAGCAGGATCCGTTCATCCCCGATGGCCCCGATGATGGTCCGCTCCGTCCCGCGCGAGAGGTGGGCCGTGAGGCCCAGCGCTTCGATGCGGCGACAGACCTGGGCCACCTCCTCGTCCGTTACCCGCGCCTTCAACACGATGATCATCGCGGTATTCTACTCCGAGATCCGACAGCGATTGTACCACTTGGCTGCTGGCGCATGGGTCATGGTTCCTGCCATGAGCCATCAGCCAGGAGCCAGTCCTACTTCCCCAACACCGCCCTGAGCGCGGCCACGCACCGCTCGTTCTCCACCGCCGTCCCCACGGTGATGCGCACGTGCGTGGGCAGCCCATACCCGGCCACGGGTCGCACGATCACGCCGTGCGGCAGCAGGGCGTTCGCCACGGCGGGTCCCGGCCGCCCGACATCCGCCAGCAGGAAATTCGCCACGCTGGGCACCACCCGAAGGCCCAAGGCCCCGCACTGCTCCAGGAGATACCGCCGCCCGGCCTCGTTCACGGCCGCGCTCTGCTGGACGTGTTCCGCATCCTGCAGGGCGGCGGCGGCGGCCACCTGCGCCAGGCAGTTGGTGTTGAACGGCTCGCGGAGCCTGTTGAGCAACGCCACGAGCGGCGCCGGCCCGATGCCGTACCCGATGCGCAAGCCTGCCAGTCCGTAGATTTTCGAGAACGTCCGCAGCACCAGCAGGAAGCGCCCCTGCCGGACGAACCGCAGCGCATCCGGCCTGAGGTCCGGCGGCAGGTATTCGTAATATGCTTCGTCCAGGGCGACCACCACGTCCTGGGGCACCCCTTGAAGGAAGGCCTCCAGCCCCCGCGGCGGCACGGCGGTCCCCGTCGGGTTGTTTGGGTTGGCCAGATAGACCAGCTTGGTTCGCGGCGTGATGGCGGCCCGCATGGCGTCGAGGTCGTGGGTGAAGTCCCGCAGCGGCACCGTCACCTTGGTCGCCCCCGTCACCTGCGCCACCATGTCGTAGACGATGAAGGCCTGGCGGGCGTACACCACCTCGTCACCGGGCATCAAGAAGGCGCGACCCACCAACTCCAGCAGCTCGTTGGAGCCATTCCCCAGAACCACGCACTCCGGGGGAACCTCCCAGTGGCGCGCCAGGGCGTGGGTGAGCAGGTATCCGCTTCCGTCGGGGTAGCGGTGAATCCCCGAGAGCGCCGCCGAGAGCGCCTGGAGGGCCAGCGGAGACGGGCCCAGGGGGTTCTCGTTCGACGCGAGCTTGACCGAGTGAGAGATTCCGAACTCGCGTTCCACTTCTTCGATCGGCTTGCCGGGGGAATACGGGATGAGGCCTTTGAGAAACGGCGAGGCGAGCTCCTCGAGGGAACGGGTCAACGCGGCACCTCCCTGCCAAGGCAATCAGGTCTTACCTCAGGCCTCCGCGGGCTGCGGACCCTTCGGATACGAGCCCAGGATCTTGAGAAAAACGCACTCCTCGCGCAGGACATCCAGGGCCTGGCGCACGCGGGGCTCGCTGGCGTGGCCCTCGAAATCCACGTAGAAGACATACTCCCACAACCGCTTCTTGGACGGACGGGATTCGATCTTGGTCAGGTTGATCTGCCGCGCCGCAAACGGCTCCAGCATCCGGTGCAGCGCCCCCACCCGATCCTTGATGGAGAACAGGATGGAGGTCTTGTCGGCAGCCGTCGGCGGCACGCCCTTCTTCCCGATCACCAGGAAGCGGGTGAAGTTGTTCACCTGGTCCTCGATGCGCGCCTTCACCACCTTCAGGTTGTAGATGGAGGCGGCGTACTCGCTGGCGATGGCAGCTGCGGTGTAATCCTCACCGACGATCTGGGCGGCGAGCGTCGT
>JBGPQZ010000217.1:0-5650 GCA_041489335.1 Methylomirabilia bacterium | reverse complement strand
CGAAGGAGATATTGCTCACCCCCAGCAGGGTGTAGACACCCGGCAGCTCCGCCTTGATCCGCCGGATGGCCTCCAGTGTGGCCAGGCCGTCCTTGCGCAGCTCCGCCTGCCCCGACCCCAGGGGAAACGTCAGGGCGTCGAAGATCAGGTCGGACGGCTCCAGCCCGTAGCGGCACACGGCCAGGTCGTGGAGACGATGCGCCACCTTGAGCTTCCACTCCACGCTGCGGGCCTGCCCCTCCTCGTCGATCAGGAGGCAGACCACGGCCGCTCCGTAGCGGCGGGCCATGGGGAAGATCCTGGCCGGGCGGCCCGCCTCCCCGTCCTCCAGGTTGACGGAGTTGATGACCGCGCGCCCCCCGATCCACTTCAGGGCCGCCTCGATGAGCGGCGCCTCGGTGGAGTCGATCACCAGGGGCAGCGTGCACTGCGTGGTGAGCCGCCGCGCGAGTTCGCGGACGTCGGCGACGCCGTCCCGCCCCACGTAATCCACGCAGACGTCCAGGACGTGGGCCCCCTCCTTCGCCTGCGCGCGCGCCATGGCCACCATGCCGTCGTGGTCGTCCGACAGCAGATAGTCGCGAAACTGCTTCGAGCCGTTGGCGTTGGTCCGCTCCCCGACGATCAGGAAGCTCTGGTCCTGCCGGAACGGGACGCTGGCGTACAGGCTGGCGGCCGCGGGCACGTGCTCCGGCCTCCGCGGCACGGGGGCGCGCCGCCCGATCACCTCGACCACCCGGCGGAGGTGCGCCGGGGTCGTGCCGCAGCAGCCGCCGACGATATTCACCCCGTCCTGCTCCACGAAGTGCAGCAGGTGGGCGGCCAGTTCCTCCGGCGTGAGCAGATACTTGGCGCGCCCCCCCTCCATGTGCGGCAATCCCGCGTTCGGCAGGCAGGAGATGGCCTTCCGGCAATGCCGGCTGAGGTAACGGACGTGCTCCGCCATCTCCTGCGGGCCGGTGGCGCAGTTCAGCCCGATGGCCTCCAGGTCATACGCCTCCAGCGCCGTGAGGGCCGCGCCGATCTCCGTCCCGAGCAGCATGGTTCCGCTGGACTCCATGGTCACCTGGACCATCAGCGGGACGGCCCGGCCCGCCGCGGCCATGGCGTCCTGGCAGCCGAGGATGGCCGCCTTGGCCTGGAGCAGGTCCTGGCAGGTCTCGATCAGGAGGACGTCCGCGCCCCCGTCCAGCAGGCCGCGCGCCTGCTCGCCGGACAGGAGAAGCAGGTCGTCGAACTCGATCTGCCCCAGCGAGGGGAGGCGTGTTCCCGGCCCCATGGACCCGACCACGAAGCGAGGCAGATCGGGCGTGGAGAAATCGGCCGCCACCTCCCGCGCCAGCCGGGCGGCGGCCCGATTGATCTCGTAGGCCCGGTCCGCCAGCTCGTACTCCGCGAGGACCAGCCGGCTCGCCCCGAAGGTGTCGGTCTCGACGGCGTCGCAGCCGACCTGGAGGAAGCTCGCGTGGATCTCGCGGATCACCTGGGGGCGGGTGAGGACGAGGATCTCGTTGCACCCTTCCTTTCCCGCGAAATCGTCGGACGAAAGGTTCCGGTCCTGGATGGACGTCCCCATGGCTCCGTCGAAGATCAGCACCCGCTCGCATAGCGCCCGCCGGAAGTCCGCGTTCATCGGTTCCCCTATCCCCCCCCGCGTCCGGCGCGCCTTCCCTCGTGTGCGGCCTCCACGCCCCGGAGGATGCGGTAGAAGAGCAGGAGCCTGGGCGCCGAGAGATTGTGCGCCCGCGCCAAGTCCACCACGTACCCGATGGTCTGCTCCGCCTCGGTGCGCCGCCCCCGCTCCAGGTCCTGGAGCGTGGAGATCTTGATCTGCGTCAGGCCACGCTCGCGCATCGTCCGGCCGCGCCCTCTCACCGACTCCACCGCCTCGGCGAACGGCAGGGAGCACAGCGTCTGGACGGGGAATCCTTGGAAGTCTCCCAGCGGAATCCCCAGCCGGTCCGCCACCTGGGCGACCTCGTGGCTCAACTCGACGAAGAGCGCCGCCAGGGTCGGGTCCAGGTAGATCTCGTGCAGGCAGAGCCGCGTGAGACACGAGAGCGTCGCCGCGGGGACCATCTGGTTCAGCTTGCACCAGATCGCACAGCGGATGTCCGGGACCACTGCAACGGGAAGGCCCGCGTCCCGATAGAGCCTTGCGATTGCCTCCACGCGCGCCGACGGGCGGCCGTCGAGCTCGCCGATCCAGGTCATGCCGTCGTTCGTGTGGACGACCCGGCCGGGCTCGGGCATGCTTCCCCCCACGATGGTGGTCGCTCCCACCACCGCGTCGGCGCCCAAGGTTTCGGCCAGCGCCTCGTCCTTCCCGCCCCCGTTCTGGACGGAGAGAGCCGCCCCCACCCTGCCGCGCAGGTGTCGCAGAGAGGCGAGGGTCTCGGCCGTGTCGAAGCTCTTGACGGCCAGAATGAGGAGATCGGCTCCTTCGATCTCCCCCGGCTCCTCGAGCGCGCGAAGGCCTCGCACCAGGCGACGCCCGCGCAGGCCCTCGATCACCAGGCCGTGGGCCCGGATCGCCTCCAGGTGGGCCTTTCGCCCCACGAGCGTGACGTCCGCCCCCGCCTCGGCAAAGTACCCCCCGAGGATGCTCCCCAGCGCTCCGGCCCCCACGATCAGCGTCCGCATGCGTGGCTCCTGCCGCACCCGGCCTCGGCCCCGGCCTCCCATCGGAGGCGCGCTCCGGCCCCGGGACGGCGCACTCTAGCATGCGTGTGGCGTCGGGTCAATTTGCGCCCGCCCGCCCGCTGACCAATTCCCAACCGGCAACCGTTCGGCCCTCAACGGGATCTTCTTGGCGCCCTTTGCGTCGTTGCGAGAGGCCCGGCCCCCCGGGAAACCCAGAGCAGCCCGTTCTCTCAGTACGTTTAGGGGACGTTGGGGCTTTTTTGACTTTTCCCGCCCCCCTGCCTTCCCTCCTGCTCTCGAGGGCTGTCGGAGCATTCGATTCGGCAGTCGCGCCTGAACCAGGGGGTCTCGCCATTGGCCGAGGGGTGCCGATCCCGGGTTCGCTCCCCCAGGTCAATTGGGTCGAACACCGGCTCAAGCGAGCGCGAAGGGAGTACTCCGACAGACTCCTAGGCACCCGCGCCGGAGGCCGTCCAGAGCGTGTCCCAGTACATCAGCTCGTATTGCTGCAGGAGGGAGGCCGCGTCGCCGATGGCGGCCGGCGAGACACCCCGCTCCAGCCCGCCCTGGATGACCGCCAGCGCCGCCTCGGCGAACCCCGGCGCCTCGCCGGCGAAGAGATCGAAGAACGCCACGCCCGCATCGTCCATGCCGTAGCGGGCGCGCAGCGCCTTCGCCAGCCGCCCGCAGTTCTTCCCCCAGGCGGGCAGGTTCACCAGGAATGCCGCGGCGAACTCCGCATCGGATCCGTAGAGGGCCAGATACGCCACGAAGTGCGTGTAGGCCTGAGCGCCGGCCAGCGGTCGGCTCTCCGCGGGCGTGGCCTCGGCGCCGAGCGCCTGCCCGAATCTCCCCAGGGCCGCGAGCGCCGCAGCCTCGGTCTTCAGGCTCTCTCCGAAGAAGTCGCCGCTGCCCGTTCCGGCGTACCGGTGGACCAGCAAGGCCACGCTCTTCAGGTCGCTGCGGATGATCCGATCCTGCTGGGTGGCGAACAGGATCAGCCCGTTCCGGCTGAGCCGGCCCGCCTCGACGGCGGTTACCCAGGGATGCGTGAAGAGTCGCTGCTCGATCGTCGCGAGATCGTCTCGTAGCCGCGAAACCAGGTCGTGTGCCGTAATCATCGTGCTCCTCCTCAGCGGCTCTTCTCCCCTTCCCCGCGCGGACCCGCCGTCCTCCCCACGACGGTGTAGGCTGCGAACCCGAAGGCGAACGTGGGCATCGTCGCCCCCAGCCAGGGCGCCAGCCCCGCCCACCCGAGCTGCGGGAGTCCGGCGATGAGCAGGTAGAGTAGGAAGCCGCCACCCCACACCCCCATGGCCTTCCAGTTGATCCCACCCCCGGACCACTAACGCCCCCCCCCCCCGTTGAGCGCCGCGACGTCGTAACCCCGCCCGCGGGGGCGGAACTAGTCGGCGGTGAGGATGCCCAGCAGCGGGATGAACACCGAGCCGATCAGCAGCAGGAAGCTCTCGTACTGGACCAGCGGAACGGCCACCGCGAGAACGAAGACCAGCCCGCCGACGCAAAAGGCCAACGTCCGCTGGCCCGCCTGCGGCAGGATGTTCTGCAGGGACACCGCGGTCGAGTAGATGTTGGCGAACCCCTCGTCCGTCTCCCCGACCAGGAGCACGAGCAGGGCCGCCCAGCCGGCCGTCAGCCCCGCGACCGCGGTGAGGAGCGGCGCGATGGGCGCACTCGGGTCGGGTTGCACGGTGGCGGAGAGAGCGAGCACCGCGCCCAAGGCGTAGAACCAGACGTGCGAGACGAAGTAGCCGACGCCCGTGCCCCAGAACGCCACCCGGCGGCTGCGGGCCAGCCGGCTGTAGTCGGCGACCAGCGGGACCCAGGAGATGGGCATCACCGCCACCAGATCCACCGCCAGCCAGAACGACATCTCTCCCGTCGCCGGCTTGGCAAACAGTGCCGCCACGTCGTACGTCGCGAGGACGGCGACGGTGACCCAGGCCAGCGTGAGGAGGACGACCCAGACCGCAAACCGCTCCATCCACTGCTTCACGACCAGGATGGGCCCGCCCACCGCCATCGCCGTGGCCAGCACGCTGAAGAAGAGCACCCAGCCCGCGTAGTGGCTCACGCCGAACAGGCGCGCCGAGAGGAGGTGCGCCGCCTGCGCCATGACGATGACCTCGAAGGTGGCCCAGCCGACGAGCTGGAGCACGTTCAGGACCGTGGGAGCGTAGGAGCCCCGGAGACCCAGGACCGGACGGAACAGCACCATCGTCGGGACGCCGGTATCCGAGCCCATGGTGGCGACCACGCCCAGCAGGAGGTTGCCGATGACCGCCCCGACCAGGATGGCCAGGAGCGCCATGCCCAGGCTGAGCCCCGGGACCAGGAACATGCCCACGACCATCACCAGGAAGCTGACGCCGAGATCGGCCCACAGGACGAAGGTGTCCAGGAAGCCGAGCCGGCGCTCGTCCGGGGGGACCGGACGCACGCCGTATGCCCGCATCTGCTCGTAGAGGTTCACCATGAGCCGCACCCTCCCTCCGGGGGACCCGGCTTCGGCCCGAGCCGCCGGCGCCTCCCGGCCAGACAAAAAAACCGCCACAATGGGCGGTTGGTTGGATGCCTTGGTCCCTACGCTGGCATTACCCAGGTCAGGTTCGAACGGTCGGTGAGGGAACCGCCCCACCCTCTCAGCCCGGCGCCCCGGGCTCCCGTTTTTCGATTGGCGAGAGCCTATCACCGCACCCGGTGGCCGTCAAGCGCGGAGGCGCCCCGGTGCCGGGTGGCCCCCCGCGCCGGCTCCGCCCGCCAGGCCGCCTCCTCTACGCCGGCGCGAGCCCGGAAGTTGCGCAAGTTGCCCACGTCCCCTTCTACCGCGCTCCCCATACTCGCCCCCCCGCCAGAGCCTCCGCTGCCGCCAACCCTCGCCAGGAGTCTCCGGGCGCAACCTCCCGGATTACGGATGACGTGTTCCCGCAGAACGGCCTGCGTTGGGGTCTGTTTCGGTAGGGCGAGTTATTTACTTATTTAAGGG
>JBGPQZ010000216.1:0-5669 GCA_041489335.1 Methylomirabilia bacterium | reverse complement strand
GATAGACAATTCGTTGGCCCAGAAGGTCCGGATCGCCGGCAAAGATCCCGACATCGGCCGCGGGGCCAATACCTACATCGCCATGTGGCACCGGGACCCGAGTTGGGCATAGGAGGTGCTTCGAGCCATGCGAGAAGTGCTGTGGGAGCGGTTGAGACGGACTGAGATCGAACAGGCTGCAAAGGCGGGGGCGGTGGTGATCATTCCCATCGCATCCCTCGAGCAGCATGCGAACCACCTACCGGTGAACACCGATTCCAACATCGTGTCCACCGTCGCGGAGCGGGCCGCCCGGGCGGTGGAGGGGGTGCCGGTGCTGGTCCTGCCCCCCATCTGGACCGGCTACTCCCCCCATCATATGGCCTACCCGGGGAGCGTCACGCTGAAGTACCACACCTTCGTGGAGGTGCTGACGCAGGTGGCCTCAAGCGTTCACGCCCACGGCTTCCGGAAGATCCTCCTGCTGAACGGCCACGGGGGGAATTCCGCCATCGTGGCCGGCATGCGGACGAAGCTGGCGATGGAGGATGGTGTCTCCGTCGTGGGGTACGAGTACTGGAATCTCCCTCCCATGCCAGAGGCGATGCGGAGACTCTGTACGACCGACAAGGGATTCGTCGGCCATGCGGGGGAGTTCGAGACGTCGGTGCAACTCTATCTGCAGCCCGAGCTGGTGGACGGGCGCGAGGCGGTCTGGGCCCCGGGCGCCTTCGGCGATCCGTCGGCCGCCACGGCGGAGAAGGGGCGCAGGCTGATCGAGGCGGCCGTGGAGGCGCTGGTCCGGCTGCTCCGCGCCTATCACAGCGGTGAGGTGGAGGAGCAGTTGCGGTGGCGGAAGGAGGCTCCGGAATAACGGAGGGACGCGCGCGATGCTGGATATCCTGATCAGGAACGGACGGATCGTCGACGGGACGGGCAGCCCCTGGTTCGCGGGGGACGTCGGGGTCCAGGGGGGGAAGATCGTCTCGCTGCGCCGCGGTATCCGGGACGCGACGGCCCGGGTGATCGACGCGGCGGGCTCGGTGGTGGCTCCCGGATTCATCGACATGCACACCCACTCCGACCTTCGGGTCTTCAAGCATCCGGAAGAGGATTCCAAGCTGCTCCAGGGCATCACCACCGCGCTCATCGGCCAGGACGGGCTCTCGGTCGCGCCCCTCGACGACGCCAACAAACCGCCCATGATGCGGCGGGTGTCCGGACTCCTGGGGACCTACCTGACGGCATGGCCGTGGAACTCGATGGCCGAGTTCCTCGAGCGCCTGGACAGCCTGCCACCGGCGACGAACGCACTGATGCTCATCCCGCACGGCGCCATCCGGGCGACGGTCCTGGGGTGGGAGAACCGACCGGCCACGCCGGAGGAAATCGAACGAATGCAGCGAATCCTGGCCCGGGCCTTCGAGGAGGGAGGAGTCGGTCTATCGACGGGACTGATCTACCCTCCAGGCATGTATGCGGCCCGGGCCGAATTGGTGGAGCTGTGCCGGGTGACTGCCGAATGCGAGGGCTTCTTTGCCGTCCATCTGCGAAACGAAGGGGACTACGTGCTGGAGTCGATTCGCGAGGTCGGAGAGATCTGCCTCGAGGCGCGATGCCCCCTCCACGTCTCCCACCTCAAGGTGGCGGGGAAGGCGAACTGGGGCAAGGCGGGCGAGGTCCTCGGGCTGATCGAATCATATCGGGCACGGGGGTTGGAGTTCACCTTTGACCAGTATCCCTACGTGGCCGGAAGCACGATGCTGGATGCCGTGATCCCCCCCCGGTTCCATTCGGGGGGAACGGCGGCGCTGCTCGAACGGCTGAAGGACCCCGCGGTGCGCGAGGAGATCCGCCAGGCACAGGACAAGGTCACGCCCGAGCGCTGGGAGAACTGGGTCGATCTCTGCGGCTGGGACGGTATCTGGGTGAACGCGGTCACGACGGACGCCAACCGGTTTGCGGAGGGACGATCCATCGCGGACCTCGCGAACGCGACCGGCAAGCGGCCCGTCGACGTGGTCTGCGATCTGCTCGTCGAAGAGGACGACGCCGTGACCATGACCTGCTTCTACGGCTGCGAAGAGGACGTGAAGACGATCATGCGGAGCGACTGCATGAGCGTGTGCTCGGATGGGATCGTGGGGGGAAAACCCCACCCGCGCGTCTACAACACCTGCGCCCGGTTCCTCGGGAAGTACGTCCGGGAGGAGAAGGTGCTGTCGCTCCCCCAGGCCGTCCGACGCATGACCTCCTTTCCCGCCCAGCGGCTGGGGCTGCAGGACCGGGGGCTTCTCCGGGAGGGGATGGTCGCGGATATCACCGTCTTCGATCCGAATATCATCATCGACACGGGGACGTACGCGGAGCCGAACCAGTATCCGATCGGCATCTCGCACGTCCTGGTTGCCGGCCGGATCGCGGTAGAGAACGGAAGGCTGACGGAGGTCAGGGCTGGAAGAGTGCTTCGCCGGCGATAGGCTTCGGAAGAGGCCGGCTGGGGCGCCCTGGGGGCCCGGGAGTTCAAGTCGGCCTCTTGCTGCGGCCGAGGGGGGGACCGCCTGGCGGGAATCGTCGAGCGGCGCGGTCGCACTGCACGGCTAGCGCGCAGCCGATGAATCGGCCGGGCTGCGCTGAGGAGATGCCATGGACTTTGACCTGATCATCACGGGCGGCGAGGTCGTGGACCCCGGCAGCGGCCTCTCGGGGCGGCTGGACGTCGGGATCACGGGCGGGGTCATCGCGGCGGTGGACCGCGCCCTGCCCACCGCGGGGGCGGCTGCTACGCTGGACGCCGCGGGGCAGATCGTGACGCCCGGCCTGTTCGACCTGCACACGCACATCTACTGGGGCGCGACCTACTGGGGGATCGAGCCGGACCCCGTCGCCGCGCGCACGGGGGTCACCACCTGGCTCGATGCCGGAACGGTGGGCGGCTACAGCTTCCCGGCCTTCCGCCGGTACGTGGTCGAGCGGAGCGAGGCGCGCGTCTTCACGCTCCTGAACGTCTCGGCGATCGGCCTCATCGCGCCCACCTATGAGCTGGCCAATCTCGACTACTGCGACCTCGACCTCGCGCACCGGATCGTGGACGCCAACCCGGACGTCATCCTGGGCATCAAGGCCCGGATCGACGCCAACACGACCCGCGGGGTCGGACTCGAGCCACTGCGCCTGGCGCGCAAGCTGGCCGATCAGGTCGAGCTGCCGATGATGGTCCACGTGGGCAAGGGGCCACCCTTCCTGGACGAGATCTTCACGCTGCTGCGTCCCGGCGACATCCTCACCCACTGCTGCACGGGGCAGGACAACCGGATCCTCACACCGGACGGGCGGCTCAGGGACTTCGTCCGCCGCGCGTGGGACGCCGGGCTGGTCCTGGATGTCGGGCACGGGACGGGCAGTTTCAGTTACGAGGTCGCCGAACGGATGCTGGCGGAGGGGATGCCTCCGGATGTCATCAGCACCGACGCCCACCAGTTGAGCATCCAGGGCCCGATGTTCGACCTGCCCACGACCCTCTCGAAGTTCCTGAATCTCGGCATGAGCCTGCCCGACGCGATCGACCGCGCGACCGCGCGGCCGGCCCGCGCCGTCCGCCGCCCGGACCTGGCGACCCTCAGGCCGGGCGCGCCGGCCGACGTGGCGGTGTTCGCCTTGGAGGAGGGGGTCTACACCTTCCACGACGTGTTCATGACGGCCCGGACCGGCACGGTTCGGCTGGTGAATCGGGCGACCATCCGGGCCGGCAAGCCGATGGGAGCGCGGCCGGAGCAGCCGCTCGCGCCCTGGGCGGTGCTTCCCGAACATCAGCGCGCGAAATAAGAGGTCGTTGCCGACTCCGTCGCGCCTTGGGCGACTCTGACGGCGCGAAGCCTCCGCGGGCACTGCGGGCCGCTGCGGGGGCCTCCGCCACGTCAGGACGCGGGGCTCGGCCCGGCAGCTCGTCTTCACGCGGCGCCGACCGGGTGGAGCGGGATCGGCGCGTACGGGACAGGGTGGACGTAGCGGTTCGGATGGTGTCTGGGTCCGGGGAAGGATGAGAGGAGGGCGTGGCCGTGGCTCGCACTGTCTTCTGTCCCCATTGCCGATCCATGCAGCCGCTGGGAGAATATCAGGAGGGCGATCAGCCCGCGCTGTGGTGCCAGACGTGTGGCACTCCGATCGAGGGGGCACCCGGAAGACGGCGGGCGGCGCCTCCCCGCCCGTCCACGATCCTCTGCATCGATGACGACCAGATCGTCCTCAGCGTCTACAGCGATGCCCTGGAGCGGCACGGCTTCCGAACCCTCGTCGCGTCGGATGGCCCCGCGGGGATCGCGCTGGCCAAGCAGGAGCGGCCGGACCTGATCCTCCTGGATGTCATGCTGCCCGGGATGGGCGGGTTCGAGATCTGTCGGCGGCTGCGCGCCGAACCCGGACTCCGGGACACCCCGATCATCCTCCTGACGGCCTCGACCGATCCCGACCTGGACTCAAAGGGGCGGGAAGCCGGGGCGACCTCCACCCTGCGCAAGCCGTTCGGCCCTGCAACCATCGTCAGCACCGTCGAGCAGGTCCTCGGCCGGAAGGCCGCCCCTCCCAAACCGTAATACGGGACGGCGCATTCCACGCCGCCCTGCATCACTGGGCCTGCCGGTGAAGTGTTCGATGGATCCCTGGGCCGCGTCCCTCGCGGTGCCCCAGGTTGCATCTTCCATGTGTTGGTCGAACGGCTCCAGTGACGACCTGTCCCGGAGAACTCCACCCGACGACACAGGGAGGGCAGGCGATGACCCTGAAGAAGACCGAGCTCTACCGAGGGTTCAACATCTTCACGGAGGAGATCCGGGTCGGGATCTGGGGATTCTCCCTGGTCGAGATTCCCTCTTCGGAGAGTACGGATCCTGTCCGCCCCCCCCATCAGGGGCGGGTGCCGGGAGAGCATTCATCGAAGGAGGCGGCGCTGGCGGCGGCCAGGGTCCAGGTCGATCGGATTCACCGGAACAGAAGAAACCGGAGCAATCAGTCATAGGGGGCGGAGGCCCCGAACCATCAGGCGCAGCCGAAGGAGGATGCCGGATACCGCATCCGGCATTCCCGGCTGCGCTGCGCCGGCGGAGAGGCGTCGAGGATGTGTGTGCTCAACCTGGACTCGGGAGTATCTGAAGGAGTCAAGCATGGCAAGGACGAGGGGCTCGGGCGGGGATTATGCGAGGTTGGAGGCGCTCTTGGCGGAGGCGGGGCTCACCATGCCGCCGATGCCCGAGGCCGCAGAAGCGCGACTGAAGGAGCGGGAGGAATGGTGCTTCAGCACGCGGGCTTTCAAGGTGTCCCCCTCCGACCTGCAGTATTACGTGCGCAAAGCCATCGGGGAGGCCTCGCCGGACTACGTCCTGGTCGCGCAGGTGGGGCGCGGGACCGCCGCGTCCATGCTGCACTACTATCTGGTGCAGGGTCCCCTCCAGCTCTTTCTGCAGCTCGACTGGGGCGGGACGTCCACGGACCGAGCGGATTCGGCGGCGGCGGTCAACGACTGCTTCGCCCTGGCCCACGAGCTGGTTGCGGCAGTTCCCCAGGCCCTGTGGCGCGGCCGGCTTTCCCGGGAGGGACGGCTGACGGTCGTCGCGTCCGGTTTCGGCGAGGGATTCTGGGAGGTCGCGCAAGCGGGGGAGCGCGGCAGCCGGCCGGGGCGCCCACCCCGCGGCAAG
>JBGPQZ010000215.1:0-5731 GCA_041489335.1 Methylomirabilia bacterium | reverse complement strand
CTGTCGGATATCGCTGTCGCTGTCGGGAACTCAGACGGGCGCGAGATCGTCGGGATCCAACGGGCTGATCACCAACCCGCTCAGGACCTTGGGATAGAAGTAGGTGGACTTCTGGGGCATCCGCTCACCCGCGAGCGCCACGGCCTCCACCTGCGCCGCGCGCGGTGGGTTCAGAAAGAGCGCCAGATGCGCCTCGCCCGCCCGGACCGCACCGACCGCCTCGGCCTCGTCTCGCGTATACCGGATGGCGTCGTCGGCCTGCGCCTCGGGGGAGAGGCCCAGGAGGCGCTCAATCACCTGGCGGTGCAGGACGGCCACATCCAGCCCCGCGTAGGCCGCGGAGCGGCCCTCCTGGAGGAATTCGTCCTGCACGCCGGCATCCGTGAGGGTGAGGATCAGGAACTCCGGCCCGCCCGCGTAGAGTGCACAGCTGATCCCTTCCTGCCGCGCGAATCTCTGCAGGACCTGGCGCACCGAGCCGCCCGGGTCGTCGGATCCCACGGGAAACGGTTCCACGGCGAAGTGGCGCGCCAGGGCCGCACGCAGCGCGTCCCCCGCGAGGGCGGGCCGCTGCCGGATCAACCGGTGGGTCGGCAGGATGACGAGGCCCGGATCCTCGGCGTGAACGAGGTGGATGAGGACGTAGTGGTGGAGGCGGCGGCGCGCGAGCTCGGGCGGCGCCGTCTCGGCCGCCTGCTCCTGGTCCCGGAAGCGGAGAGCCGTCTCATAGCGGTGATGGCCGTCCGCGATGAAGATCGGCCGATCCACGAGGGCCGCGCCGAGCGCCGTCACGTCTGCCGGGTCGTCCAGCACCCACAGGCGGTGCCCGACGCCCTCTTCGTCCTCGAGTCGCACCGCGGGATCCGTCGCCATCCGCCGCTCGAGGATGGCCTCCATGTCTGCGCGCGGTCCGGGGTAGAATCCCAGGATGGCTTCGAGGTTCGCCCGGCATGCCCGCATGAGCTGCAGGCGGTCCTCCTTGTGCCGGGAGAAGGTGCGCTCATGGGGAAAGATGATCCTGGCTCCGTAGTCCTGGAGACGCACCAGCGCCAGGAAGCCCCGCCGCCGGAGGCGCCGCGCCCCCGTCGAGAACTCCTGCTCGTACGGATAGAGGGCCGGTGCCGCATCCCGGCGGAGCACACCCTCGGCCCGCCAGGCCGCAAACGCCCGGGCCGACCGTTGGTAGCGGCTCTCCCCCGGGGCCTCCGGGTCCGACTCGCGGGCCAGGATCAGGCGGATGACATTGTACGGATGCCGGGCGTAATATCGCTCCTGTGCCGCCGGGGAGATCACATCGTAAGGAGGCGCCACCACGTGGCTCAGATCTTCGACGACCGCGGGGTTGTACCGGAGTGCTCGGAGCGGAATGACCTCGGCCATGGCCCGTCTGCCTTCCGAGAGAGGGTGAGAGACGGAGTGCGGGCGAACCTACTCGGACGACTCCGGCGTGTCAAGCGAAAAGCCCGGCTCCTTGGCCTGCTTCTCGGACTCTTCCCGATCCTCGTCGGCGCCTGTGCCGGGCCGCGCCTCCGCCCGGAGAGCCCGGCAGGCGCCGGGCCCCTCACCCGCGACGCCGGCGGCCTTTCCGTCAGCGTCGAGGCCGAGGCCTGGGCGGGTCGTCCCCGGCGCCTGCCGGAGGTCGTTCTCCCCTTCCTGGTGCGCGTGCGAAACGCCGGCCCCGAGGCGGTCACCATCACCCGGCAGGACTTCCTGCTGCTGGACGACACGAGCCGGCAGTATCTTCCCCTCGCGCCGGGCGAGGTCGTCCTTCTGCTCGCGAACCGACAACCCGGTCCCCGCCTCGTCCCCTCGGTGGCCGTCTCCGGATCCTCGGCGGACCGGCCGGACTTCGAGATCGGCCTGGGCATCGACATGGGCGGGACCGACGCCCGGGACGTCATCCTCACCGCGCTCCCCGAGGGACCGATCCTGCCCCGCGCGGAAGTCCGGGGGTTCCTCTACTTCCCGCCGCCGCCACATTCCGCGCGATCCCTGCGCCTCCTGGTCGTCCTCCGCGGCCTGCCGGGCCCGCCGCGGTTGGAGTTCCCCTTCCTCCGCACGAAATCCTAGAACACGATTCAACCGCCAATCCGCCGGCGGACAAGGCCCCCTCTTGTTTGGCGCGGTGGCCGTTCGCACCTCGGGGCTTTCCCCTTTACGCACATTCTCCCGGTATGATAAGAATACTCACGTTGTCGCGGGTTGCGCAGGGCCGCCCCCCCGCCATCATGCTGCGTCGATTCTTGCTGAGGAGGCTGAGATCATGGCGCTCGTCGGAAAGGTCGTGGTCGCCCAAGGCGGCGGCCCCACTGCCGTCATCAACCAGTCCCTGGCCGGGGTAGTCCTGGAGTCCCGCAAGTTCACCCAGGTGACCAGCGTCTACGGCGCCATCCACGGCGTGCGCGGGATCATCAACGAGGACTTCCTCGACCTCACGCAGGAAACCACCCATAACCTGGAGCAGGTGGCCATCACCCCGTCTTCGGCCCTGCTTTCCACCCGCGACAAGCCGGACGTGAAGTACTGCCAGGAGATCTTCCGGGTCCTGAAAGCCCACGACGTGCGGTACTTCTTCTACATCGGCGGGAACGATTCGGCGGATACCGTCAACATCGTCAACGAGCAGGCCGAGCAGTCGAATTACGAGTTCCGGGCCATCCACATCCCCAAGACCATCGACAACGACCTCACCATGAACGACCACACGCCCGGCTACGGCTCGGCGGCGCGGTTCGTGGCCCAGGCCTTCATCGGGGCCAACCTGGACAACCGCGCGCTGCCCGGCGTCTACATCGCGATCATCATGGGGCGGCACGCCGGCTTCCTCACGGCGGCCTCCTCCGTCGCCCGGAAGTACCCGGACGACGGGCCGCACCTCATCTACCTGCCGGAGCGGCCCTTCGACATGGAGAAGTTCCTGGTCGACGTCAAGAAGAACTGCGACCAGTTCGGCCGCTGCGTGGTGGCGGCCTCCGAGGGGATCCAGGATGCCCAGGGAACGCCCATCCTGACCAAGTCGCTGGAGACCCTGGAGAAGGACGCCCACGGCAACGTCCAGCTCTCCGGCACGGGGGCCCTGGGGGATCTCCTGGCGGACGTGGTGCGCCAGAGGCTGAAGATCAAACGGGTGCGGGCGGACACGTTTGGCTACCTGCAGCGCTCCTTCTTCGGCTGTGTCTCCGACGTGGATCAGCACGAGGCGCGCGAGGTGGGCGAGAAGGCGGCCCAGTTCGCCATCTGGCACAACCTGGACGGCTCCATCACGATCCAGCGCACCGGCGACTACTCGGTGGACTACCGGCTGGTCCCGCTGCCCGAGGTGGCGGGCAAGACGCGGCACATGCCCGACGAGTTCATCAACCCCGAGGGCAACCACGTGACCGACGCCTTCCGCTACTACTGCCGGCCCCTCATGGGGTCGGGGCTGCAGTCGGCGCAGCGGCTCCGGGCCCCCCGGGTGTCCAAGATCCTGGCGCCCGGCCAGTGACGCTCGCGAGAAGGCGGGACAGAGTGGGAATCGCCGCCGCGGAGGCCCGCGGTGGCGGCACGGCACGGGGCGAACGGTCCGGATCGGCTACGGGATAAGCGCATGGCCAAGCAGGCTCGCACCCTGGTCGTGGGTGGGGACAGCGACTCACGCCACCTTCTGCTCGATACCCTGCGGGCGGACGGCTTCCTGGTGCACGCGGTCGAGAAGGGGGAGGCGGCGCTGCTGGCCCTCCAGCAGGAGCCGGTGGACCTCCTCTTCACCGACTCGCTCCTGTCCGACATGAACGGCCTCACCTTCCTGGAGGCCACCCGCAACCTCCCCGAGCCCCCCGGGGTCATCTTCATCACCGCCTACGAGAATATCGACGACGCCGTCAAGGCCGTCAAGCGCGGTGCCCTCTGCTACATCACCAAACCTCTCGCCCGCGACCGGCTCCTCCACC
The DNA here is from genome assembly GCA_041489335.1 of Methylomirabilia bacterium. Taxonomy (GTDB): domain Bacteria; phylum Methylomirabilota; class Methylomirabilia; order Methylomirabilales; family 2-02-FULL-66-22; genus 2-02-FULL-66-22. The sequence continues at coordinate 1,799 of JBGPQZ010000215.1, read as the reverse complement.
TCACCCGCAAGGCCCTGGAGGAGATCCGTCTCCGCCAGGAGAACGAAGCCCTGCGGCGCGAGCTGGAACGGCGCTACACCTACAAGGACCTCATCGGGAAGAGCTCCCGCATGCAGGAGGTCTTCCAGCTCCTGGAGAGCCTCTCCGGCACCGAGAGCAACGTGCTCGTCCAGGGGAAGAGCGGGACGGGGAAGGAGCTGGTGGCGCGCGCCATCCACTCCGAGAGCCCGCGCCGGGACCGGCGCTTCGTGGCGCTGAACTGCGGCGGCCTCTCCGAGACCCTCCTGGAGAGCGAGCTGTTCGGGCACGTCAAGGGGGCCTTCACGGGAGCCATCAGCAACAAGCCCGGCGTGTTTCAGGAGGCAGACGGCGGCACGATCTTCCTGGACGAGATCGGGAACATGCCCCTCCCCATGCAGGTGAAGCTCCTGCGGACCATCCAGGAGGGCGAGATCAAGCCGGTCGGCTCGAACCAGACGGCGAAGGTGAACGTGCGCTTCGTCGCGGCAACCAACCGCGACCTCTTGAAGGCGGTCGACGACGGGACGTTCCGCGAGGACCTGTACTACCGGGTCAACGTCATCGCCATCGCGCTGCCCGACCTCAACGAGCGGACCGAGGACATCCCCCTGCTGGTCAACCACTTCCTGGATTGGTTCACGAAGAAGCTGCGGAAGCCGGTGGAGCGGATCGGCGAGGACGCCATGGCGCTCCTCATGGATTACCCATGGCCGGGAAACGTCCGGGAGCTGGAGAACTGCATCGAGCGCGCCGTCGTCCTGTGCAAGGGGCCGGTCATCACCGCGGCGGAACTGCCCCCGGCCGTCCGCTCCATCTCCCGCCGGGAGGGCCTGCGGCTGCCCATCGGGATGACCCTGGCCGACCTCGAGCGCGAGATGATCCTGCGCACGCTCGACCACTGTCACGGCAACCGCGCCGGCGCCGCCAAGATGCTCGGGCTCGCCGAGCGCACCCTCTATCGGAAGCTCCGCCTCTACGCCTCCGCCAAGACATAACCGATCCACAGATTCCGCAGATTAGACGGAAGGGTTCGGCCTCGGATCCTGAATCGGCGCGAATCTGCGTAATCTGCGGATGCTTCGGGGGCGGGTTATTCGAGGGGGACGCGGATCACGATGCGGAGAGGCGATCCGTCGTCGGCCCACCCACGGAAGGTGAGCTCCTGCACCCCGGTGAGATTCGCCGGATTGTCCGGCTCCGAGGTGGAGAGGGCGGCGCGAATGGCGATCGGCGTGACCCCGTCCGGCTCCACCCGGCTGGGCAAGGGCACCCGCTCGACGGTCTCCGCCCAGTTGAGGCTGCGCAGGGTGATCAGGACCTCGGCCAGCCGCACGCCCACGCGGCCGGGATTCGTGAAGCGCACGGTGTAGTCCCAGCGCGTCCCCGCCCGGTGGTACTCCGGCAACTCCGCAGCGGTGAGGGGTCGCTTCGTGCTCTCCACGATGGCCGCGGTGAGCGGCCCCAGACCTTCCATCTCCACCCGGACGGGGAACCGCGGCGTCACCGGCACGTACCGGACACACCCGGTCAGCACGAGCAACGCCAGAATCAGTACGCCGCGCCGCGTCATGGCACCCCTCCTGGAAACCCGGGCACCTCGCAATGCAATGACCCATTCCCAATGACCAATGAGGACCGTCCTCCGTCATCGGTCATTGGTCATTGGTCATTCACTACGCGGCGGGGACGGACACGCCCAGATCCGTCGCCGCCTGGATGATCTGCTGCCAGGTTGCGTCCTCGACGAAGATGCCCGACCGGCGGCGCTCCGCCTCGGT
>JBGPQZ010000214.1:0-5740 GCA_041489335.1 Methylomirabilia bacterium | reverse complement strand
GTCGGCCCGGGCGGGGACGCGGCCGGCGACAGACCACCCGGTCCAAGGTCGGTTCCAAGAGGCGGACGTCATGTCGATGGGCCCCACTGACGTGCAGCGACAGCGGGATTCCACGCGCGTCGACGAGGAGGCTGCGCTTGGTCCCATTTTTTTCCCCGATCCGTCGGGTTGGGTCCCACGGTCTCCTGGGCCAGCGGGGCTTTCACGAGGGCTCCGTCGATGCTCTGCCAGGCCCAGGCAATGCCCTCGCACTCGTCGTACTCGGCGAGTCCTTTCCGCCAGAGCCGGACAAAGACCCCGGCCTGTTTCCAGTTCAGGAAGTATTTGTGGATGGAACTGGGGCTCCCGAACTGTGCCTGCGGGAGCGCTTTCCACTGGCAGCCGGTTCGCAGGACATACACAATGCCCTCGAAGACCCGGCGGGGCTCCAGCGGCTTCCGGCCACCCCCCGGTTTCCGCCGATACCGGTGCCCCTTCTCACGTTTGCGTTTGGGAATCAGGGGAGCCACCTTGGCCCACAGGGCGTCCGAGACGGTCCAGGATCGATGTGCGCTCATGCGCTCCGTGTATCATATCCCGGAGGTTCGCGCAATATCTATTTACGGATAAGCTCTTAAGTCCTTCGATTCATAAATTCGGCAACGAATTTATTCCCTCAGGACTTAGTGCTGAGCGAGCATTTTTCACTGGATCGGCTCGCATAAACACGTAACCGTAATTGCGAGCCGAAGCACTAAGCACGCCGTCCGAGATTGGGTTCGAGCGAACCGGCTCCCTGGAGCGCCAAGGGGCCGGTTCGTTCTGTACCGCGAAGGGAAGCCGGCCGGCAGGGCCATCGAGGCCGCTTGACTGTCGTCGAGTACCACTGCACGAAGCTACTGGCCTCAACCGCTTCTGGGCTTGAGCCCCGCCACCCGAGGTTGGGGGGGGCTCGGCCCCGAGGCATCAAGCGAAGGACGGGCAATGCCTGGACATTCACTCGTTAGCCGGATCATCCATGGCTACTATCTCCTCATCAAGTGGCTGGCCACGGCCCTCATGGGTCTGCTCGTGGTGCCGGTTACTATCCAGATTCTCTCGCGCTACACCGGGTTGATTCCGCGCTACATCTGGACGGAGGAGGTGGCCCGCTTCTGTTTCATCTGGATCATCATCCTGGGGGCCACCCTCGCGGTGCGGGACGGGACCCATTTCGAGGTGGACGTCATACCGACGCCCCCAACCCCAAGAGGTGAAGCGGTCCTCAAGCTGATCGTCTACTTCTTCATGCTGGTCTTCACCTATATCTTCGTCCGGTACGGCTGGAGGTATGCCGCCTTCGGTTACACGCAGAACTCGGAGCTGACCGGCATCAACATGGTGTTCATCTTTGGCGTGTACCTGGTGGCGGGGCTCACGTGGGTGGTGTTCCTGGCAGAGCGAATCTGGGTCGCGATTCGGGTCCTGCGCGGCGACGAGGGCGCCGTTGCCCTCTTGCGGGGGGATTATAATGTCGCCCGGTGAAGTCGCAGCCATCCTGTTCGTCACCTTCGCCGTTCTCGTCCTCCTGCGGGTCCCAGTAGCCTTCGCCCTGGGCCTCGCCTGCCTCCCCATCTTCGTCATCGACGATCGGCTGAACCCCGTTCTCATGATGGGCGAGATGACCAAGGCCTACAACGCGTTCATCCTGCTCGCGGTGCCGTTCTTCCTCCTCTCCGCGAACATCATGAACTCGGCGGGGATCACCGACCGCCTGATCGACCTGACCAAGTGCCTGGTGGGACGGTTCCGCGGGGGCCTGGCCTACATCAATGTCGTTGTCAGCATGATCTTCGGGGGGATCTCGGGCTCCTCCACGGCGGACGCGGCCGGGGAGGGCTCCATCATCATCCCGGCCATGGAGAAGCAGGGCTACGACAAGAGCTTCACCGTGGCCATCACCTGCTGCTCCTCAGTCATGGGAGTCATCATCCCGCCCAGCATCCTGAAGGTGGTCTGGGGGGGCGTGATGAACGTCTCCATCGGCGCCATGTTCCTCGGCGGCTTCGTCCCCGGGATCATGGTGGGGCTGTCCCAGATGGTGGCAACCTGGTTCTACGCCCGGGCCCGGAACTACCCCATCTATGCCAAGCCGACCCTGAAAGAGTTCTTCTGGTCCATCTGGGCCGCGCTGGCGGCCATGATGACGCCCGTCATCATCATCGGCGGCGTGGTCGGCGGCTTCTTCACCCCGACCGAGGCCGCGGCGGTGGCCGTGCTCTACTCCTTCGCCGTCGGCCTGTTCATCCACCGTTCGATGGGCGCGAAGCAGATCTGGGACGTCCTGTACAACACCTCGCGGTTGGCCTCGATCTCGCTGTTCTGCGTCGGAACCGCTTCGGCGTTCGGCTGGGTGATGGCCTACTACCAGATTCCCGCGGCGGTGATCAAGCACCTGACGCGGTTCGGTGTGGGGGTGATCAGTGTCGGACTGGTCGAGGCGGCCGCGTTCCTGTTCATCGGCTGCTTCATCGATGCGATACCCGCGATTATCATCATCGCGCCGATCCTGGCGCCGATGGCGGTGAAGGTGGGGATGCACCCGATCCACTTCGCGCTGATCGGGGTTGTGTCCCTGGCCTTCGGCTTGGTCACGCCCCCCTACGGTCTGTGCCTTCTGATCGACGTGGCCATCGCGAAGACGTCGGTGGCCCACGTGATCAAGGACGTGGTGATCATCCTGATCCCGATGTTGATCATGCTTTTCCTCATCATCTTGTTCCCGTACACCGTGCTGTTCATCCCGAAGCTCATCATGCCCAAGTTCGTCTGACGCAGGACAACGCGGACAAGGACTCAACCGGGGGGTGGGTGTCTTGCCGCTCCCCGGTTTTTGCGTTTGCGGTGGGGCGCCGACAGGCGGGCTCGCAGCCAGCTTTCTGATAGACGGGCTCCTTCCCGGCATGTTAGTTTGAACCGGTTATGAATCCCTGGGTGCGGAAGACCAACTGATGGATCTGGTCGAACGGATTCAATGCGGGGATGCGCGGGCCGCCGCCCGCCTGATCACGCTCGTCGAGAACGGGACGGCGGAGGCGATGGACGCGCTCAAGCAGCTCTATCCCCGGACGGGCCGGGCGTACGTCATCGGGGTGACGGGGCCGCCCGGATCGGGCAAGAGCACGCTCACGGACCGGATCACGGCGGAGCTGCGGCACCTGGATCGGACGGTGGGCGTCATCGCCGTGGATCCGACCAGCCCCTTCACCGGCGGGGCCATCCTGGCGGACCGGATCCGCATGCAGCGGCACAGCCTGGACGAGGGGGTCTTCATCCGCAGCATGGCCACCCGCGGCCACCTGGGCGGGCTCTCGCGCTCCACGAATGACGTGGTGGACATCCTGGACGCGATGGGGAAGGACTTCATCCTCATCGAGACGGTGGGGGTCGGCCAGGACGAGATCGACATCGTCCGGACGGCCCACACCACGCTGGTGGTCGCGGTGCCGGGACTGGGGGACGAGATCCAGGCCCTCAAGGCCGGCATCATGGAGATCGGAGACCTCTTCGTGGTCAACAAGGCGGACCGCGAGGGGGCGGATCGGACCGTCCTCGAGATCGAGATGATGCTGGAGCACGGGGAGTCGGACGACGGCTGGCGCCCGCAGATCTTCAAGACGGTGGCGGTCAGAGGCGACGGCGTCGAGGCGCTGACGCAGGGCGTCCTGGAGCACCGAGAGTTCCTGTTCGAGGAGCAGGGTGATCGGCGAAAGAGCAAGGAGCGGAGCCGCTGGGTCTTCCGGGCGCTGCTGCAGGAGCGCCTGACCGCCAGGGCCGTCGAGCGGATGGCGGCGAGCGGCGGGCTCGAGCCGTTGATCGAGCGGATTGCCGGGCGCGAGGTGGATCCCCACACCGCGGTGGAAGAGGTCCTGTTCCGGCTGGGCCTCTGAATAGAAATGACCAATGACCAATGACCTCTAGCCATCAGCGAAAAGGGAAGAGCGGCCCGATCGGGCCGCTCTTCCTGCTTGAACCAACAGCTAACGGCTCAGGGCCAACGGCTGTCTTTCTTCAGTCCTTCTCCAAGATCGCCGGCCGCACGAACCGAATCCCGCCCACTTCCATCGTCAGCGTCGGGAACAAGACCGGTCGCGTGATGAGCTCGGGCCCCTGGGCCGTCGCCAGGATGGTGTCCTCGGACTTCGTCCCCGTGATGGACGGGTTCCAGCAGAACGGCTGATGCTCCGCGACGATGTCGGGCGTCTTGAAGTGAGCGCGGTAATCCCGCAGCTGGTAGCCGATGGGGCCGCCCTGGTGGTGGAGCTTCCATTCCTCCGGATACCCCTGCTCGCGGTAGGCCTCGATGGCTTTCTGGAAGACCTCGCGGGCGGGCACGCCCGGGCGGGTGTTGGCCATCAGGACGCAGTCCACGTGGACGTTGGCCTCGTACTGGGCCCGCAGGTGCGCGGGCAGCGCGCCGAAGTGGACGAAGCGCGTCAGGCAGACGACGAGCCCGCCCTTCCGGGCGTTCACCGAAAGCATGAAGATCCGATCGATCGGTCGCTCCATGGGGATACTGTGGCGGAAGCGTGAGATGCGGTCGTCGGCGGCCCCCATGACGCCGATGGGATCGATCCGGTCCTTCCACAGCGCGGCGGAGAGCCGCCCGATCACCTCGCACTCCTTCTCGCCGCGCCGGACCTCCGACATGGTCTGCTCGGCGGCGCGCGAAACCTTCTCCCCCAGCCAGCGGTAGCGCTCGATCTCGCTCGGCGTGAGGGAATAGCGGAGCCGCACCACGTCGTCGTTTACGCCGGTGCTGTTCGGATACGGCACGTCGCAGCCCACCGGTCCGCCGCCCGTCAGTTCCTTGACGAGGGCCGCCTCCTGGTCATCCCACCACGGAAACTGCCGCACCTGGAAACCGAGCTTCTCGACCTCCTCCTCCTCGATCATGCGCGGTGCCTCGACGTTGGTGGTGAGGACGTACTTCGCCGCTTCGGTGACCAGGATCGAGGTCCCGCCCATCTCCGTAGCGATGCCGATCAGGTTGATGCCCCCGGCGGTCATCCACGAGAAGTTGGCCTGCCGCTTGAGGAGGACGGCCGTCAAGTTGTGCGCTCGCAGGAAGTCCCTGACGCGGCGCTCCTTCTCCCCGATCTCATCGCCCCTCGTCATCATGTGGCTTCTTCCTCCTCTTTCACTGGGCCAGGACTTCCTCCCACGTCGTGACAGACCATTCCTTCTGGAATAGGGCCTCCACGGCGGGCTTGGCCTTCGCCCGGAACGACTCGGCATCCGGGATCACCACCTGCATGCCCTTGCGCTGGAGCTCCACCAGGATGGCAACCTCGCCGGTCTTGATCTTGTTATTGGCCCAGGCCTCCGCTTCCTTGCCGGCCTTGACGATGAGGTCCTGGTCCGCCTTGGACAGCTTGTCGAAGAAGGGCTTGTTGATCAGCATCCCCCCGGTCTGCACGAGGTGGTTGGTGATGATCAGGTAGGTCTGGACCTCGTCCAGCTTGAAGGAGGCGATCTGGGGCAGGTCGCCCTCGGACGCCTCGGCCTTGCCCGTCTTCAGCGAGTTGTAGAGGTCGGGCAGCGGGACGGCAACCGGGTCCGCATCCAGGGCCCTCCAGACGGCCATCCAGCTGGGAATGGGCGGCAGGCGCAGCTTCAGGTTGTACACATCGGCCGGTGTGTAGAGCGGCTTCTTTGCCGTTGTCTGCCGCTGCCCGCGGTAGATCGTCCCCAGGTACTTCAGGTTGCCGTTCTTCTCCAT
>JBGPQZ010000213.1:0-5754 GCA_041489335.1 Methylomirabilia bacterium | reverse complement strand
GTGACAGAGCTCGCCCAGCGGGTGGCTGTCGCCATCCGCAGCGCGCTTCACCCGCCCGGCCTCCACCTCCTCCAGAACAACGGGCGGGCAGCCTGCCAGTCCGTGCCCCACTTTCACCTCCACCTGATCCCCCGCTGGCAGAACGACGGGAAGGGGTTCGACTGGGAGTTGATCCCGGGGGATCCGGCCCGTCTCCGCGCCGTGGCGGAACGGATTCGCGCCGCCCTGTGAGCCTGTGAGCCGGGCTTGACAGGTCGGGAGGCCTGGGCTACGTTAGTCGGGCCCATGGGAGAGGCCGGGATGGCCTGGTTCAAGCGAGAGCCGCAGGGGACGGGCGGGGAAGCCAAGCTCAAGATCCCCGAGGGGCTCTGGATCAAGTGCGAGGACTGCAAGGAGATCCTCTCCAAGCCGGAGCTGGAGCGGAACCTTCACGTCTGTCCCCGCTGCCAGCATCACTTCCGCATCGGCGCGCGGGTCCGGATCGACCTGCTCGTGGATCCCGGGAGCTTCGAGGAGCGGGATGCCACGCTCCGATCGCTGGACCCCCTGAACTTCAAGGACCAGAAGAGCTACGCCGACCGGCTCCGGGCGGCCCGGAAGAGCACCGGGATGGACGAGGCCGTGATGGTGGGCATGGCGAAGATCGGGGGGTTTCCGGTGAGCCTGGCGGCCCTGGAGTTCTCCTTCCTGGGCGGCAGCATGGGGTCGGCGGTGGGGGAGAAGGTCACCCGCGCGATCGAGCGGGCCACCCTGGCGAAGGTTCCCTTCATCGCCGTGAGCTGCTCGGGCGGGGCGCGCATGCAGGAGAGCGTCCTGTCGCTGATGCAGATGGCCAAGACCAGCGCGGCCCTGGGGGTCCTCGCGCGCGCCCGCCTCCCGTATGTCTCGATCCTCACCGACCCCACGACCGGCGGCGTCACCGCCAGCTTCGCCATGCTGGGCGACGTCCTGATCGCGGAGCCCAAGGCGCTCATCGGCTTCGCCGGACCGCGAGTGATCCAGGACACGATCCGGCAGGAGCTGCCGCCGGGCTTCCAGCGGGCGGAGTTCCTCCTGGAGCACGGCTTCACGGACCTGATCGTGGAGCGCAAGAATCTGCGCCCGGTCCTGATCCAGCTCCTGGGCTTCTTCGTCGGGGAGCCGCCCGCCCGAACATGAACCGCCAAGGCGCCTGTCTGCGTGCGGACACGCGCAGGCAGGCCAAGCATGCCAAGGGTACTGGGTATTGCAGAGAGAAAGCCCGCGGGTGGGAGTCCCAGGCCGAGAGTGTATCGCGTTCCCCGTCGAGTCTGATGAACCATAGATACCTTGGCGCTCTTGGCGTCTTGGCGGTTGAACGGTCGTGACCTACGCCGAGGCCACCCAGTTTCTGTACGGTCTCCGCCGCTTCGGCTGGCGGCCGGGGCTTGAGACCGTCCGCCATCTGCTGGCGCTGCTCGGCGATCCGCAGGAGAGCTTCCCCTCGATCCACATCGGCGGGACCAACGGCAAGGGCTCGACGGCGGCCATGGTGCAGGCGATCCTGTGCGCGGCGGGCTGCCGGACGGGCCTCTACACCTCCCCCCACCTGCTCTCCTTCACCGAGCGAATCCGGGTCGACGGGGAGGCCATCGGGGAGGAGGCGATCGTGGGACTCACGGCCCGCCTCCAGGCCCTCTGCGCCGAGCACTTCGCGCCGGAGACCGTGCGCCCGCCGGCGGGCCGGCTCCCGCACCCGACCTTCTTCGAACTCACCACGGCCATGGCCTTCCTCCACTTCCGGCGGCAGCAGGTGGACGCGGCTGTCATCGAGGTGGGGCTGGGCGGCCGGCTGGACGCGACGAACGTGATCGTGCCCAAGGTGGTGGCGATCACCAACATCGCCCTGGAGCACCAGGAGTACCTGGGGCAGACGATCGCCGAGATCGCCGGGGAGAAGGCGGGGATCGTGAAGCCCGGCGTGCCGATCCTCACCGCGGCGCAGGGGGAGGCGCTGCCGGTGATCCGGCGGGCGGCGGAGGCGCACGGGGCCCCGCTCATCGTGGTGCCCGAGGCCTATGCGTGGCGGCTCCGGGAGTCCGGCCTGGACGGGCAGACCTTCGACCTGACGGGACCCGCCGGCGGATACGAGCGGCTTCGCATCCCGCTGGCGGGGATGCACCAGCTGGAGAACGCGGCCACGGCGGTCGCCGTCGCCGAGACGCTCGCCTCGCAGGGCCTCCGGCTGGGAGTGGAGGCGATCCGGCGCGGCCTCGAAACGATCTCTTGGCCGGGGCGCCTCCAGGTCGTGTCCCGGCAGCCTCGCATCCTCCTGGACGGCGCGCACAACCCGGCCGGGATGGAGGTTCTCGCGACATTCCTCCGCGAGCACCGATCGTCCCTCGGCCGGCTCTGCGTCGTCTTCGGCGTCCTCAAGGACAAGGACTGGCAGGCCATGCTGGGCCGCCTGTTGCCGCTCCTCGACAGCCTGATCCTGACGCGGCCGGCGAGCGACCGCGCCGCCGATCCACGGGAGGTGGCCGCCGTCGCCGAAGGGTGCGCCGACGTCCGGATCATCCCGGATCCGGCAGAGGCCCTGGCGGCTGCGCGAGATGCCGCCCAGGCCGACGATACCATCCTGGTCACCGGGTCGCTCTACACGGTGGCCGCCGCCCTCCAGTCCCTGCGGGAGACAGCTTAGCCTCAATAATTCACGAATCGAACCGTGAACTATCCGGGGCGAATGACCAATGACCAATGACCAATTGTCAATGGCCAATGGTGGTAGGCGCGTAGAGCGCGCCGCCAACCGGCCTGCCTGTGCCGACCTGCTTGCGCGCGGCGCGCAGGCAAGCACGGCAGACAGGTCCCATTCGATCGGCATCCGTCCGCCTTTGGCGGATCATTGGCCATTGGGATTTGGTCATTACCCGGGGAGGTGCGAACCGGACGCATCCCTGTGCACAGGGAACCACACTCCGCCCACCCGGCGGGGCTCTCGGGCCGTGGGGATCCCCCCTTTCTGCTGAGATTCCCGTGTGTTATCATCCAACCCCCGAGGGGCATGGGGTTTGCATTTCCCACTCCAGCGGACAGGTGCGGAGGCCGCGCATGTCGAAGACCAACACAACCACTCCCGGCCCCAGGGCGCAGGTGTGCGCCCTCGTCATGGCCGCCGGCCAGGGAACCCGGATGCATTCCGACCTGGTCAAGGTCCTGCACCCGCTCAACGGCCTGCCGATGGTCGGGCACGTCCTGGCCCTCTGCCGCCGCCTCGGGGTCGCACGGACGCTGGTCGTCGTCGGCCATCAGGCCGACCGGGTGCGCGAGGCCCTAGCCCCGCTGGCGAGCGGGGTGGAGTTCGTCCTGCAAGCGGAGCAGCGGGGGACCGCGCACGCGGTCCTCACGGCCGAGGAGTCCCTGCGGGGCTCCAGGGGCGAGGTGCTGGTCATCAATGGTGACGTTCCGCTGCTCACCGACGGCCTGGTCGAGGCGCTGCTCGCGACCCACCGGAAGGCCCGGGCAGACGCCACGCTGATCAGCACGAAGCTGCCGAACCCGACGGGATACGGCCGGGTCCTGCGGGACCGCCGGGGGGGCTTCCGCGCGATCGTGGAAGAGGCCGAGGCCACGACCCGGGAGCGCCGGGTGCAGGAGATCAACGCCGGCATCTACTGCTTCCGGGCGCCGCGCCTGTTCGCGGCCCTGCGCAAGGTTCGCCCCTCGGCCGTGAAGGGTGAGCTCTATCTGCCCGAGGTCCTGCCGATCCTGGGAAAGGACGGCGGGCGGATCGCCACGGTCCTGGCCGAGGACCCGCGCGAGGTGCTGGGGATCAACACGCGGGCCGAGCTGGCGGAGGCGTACGGGATTCTGCGCCGCCGCGTGGTGGACCGGCTGATGCGGGAGGGGGTGACGTGCCTCGATCCCGACGCCACGCACGTGTCGGTCCTGGCGACGGTCGGGCGGGATACCACGCTCTACCCGAACGTGCAGCTCGAGGGCCGGACGGCCGTCGGGGAGGGCTGCACGATCCACGCGGGCTGCCGCATCCGCGACTCGCGCCTGGGGAACCGCGTCACGGTGCTGGACGGGTGCGTGATCCTGGAGAGCGAGATCGCCGATCTGTGCGCCATCGGCCCCTACGCCCACCTCCGGCCGGAGAGCCGGGTGCGCTCGCGGGCCAAGGTCGGCAGCTTCGTCGAACTGAAGAAGTCGGTGATCGGCGAGGGGTCCAAGGTGCCGCACTTGACGTACGTGGGCGATGCCATCGTGGGCTACCGGGTGAACATCGGGGCTGGCACCATCACCTGCAACTACGACGGCTTCAGCAAGCACCAGACCATCATCGAGGACGAGGTCTTCATCGGCAGTAACGCCAGTCTGGTGGCGCCGGTCCGAATCGGCCGCGGGGCCATCGTCGCGGCCGGCTCCACGATCACGAGCGAGGTGGCGCCGGACGCCCTGGCCTTCGGTCGGGCCCTGCAGGTCGTGAAGGAGGGGCGGGCGGCGGAGATCCGCAAGGCGAAGGGGAAGCGGTGACGGGCCGCGCACCGAAGATCGTCGCCCTGGGCGGGCGCTCCGGGCCCTGCCTGATCGTGCAGGGATTCCGAGAGAGCGGCTGCGAGGTCACGGCCATCGTGACCACCACGGACTCGGGGGCGAGCAGCGGCCTCATCCGCGACGAGTTCGGGCTGCCGGCCCCCGGCGACATCCGCAGCGTGCTCGCCCTGGCGGCCGATGCCTCAGCCGAGACCAGGCTGCTGGCCGACCTCTTCGAGTTCCGGTTCGATCCCGCGCGCGATGCCTCCCTCCGGAACATGGCCCTGGGAAACCTCATCCTCGCCGCCCTGGCGAGGCGGGAGGGGGGATTCGACGCGGCCGTCGCCACGGCCGCGCGGCTGCTCCGCTGCTGGGCGACCGTGTTGCCGGCGCCCGCCTCGCCGACGACGCTCTGCGCCCGCCTCGCCGACGGCGGCGTGGTGCGCGGCGAGGTGAACGTGCGGGCGACGGGGAAGCCGCCCATCGCCGAGCTGTTCCTGGAGCCGGCGGAGGTGGAGGTGTCCTCCGCCTGTCTCGGCGCCATCGAGGAGGCGGACCTGGTGATCCTCGGCCCCGGGGGGCTCTACTGCAGCGTGCTCCCCGCCATCCTGGCGCCGCCCATCCGCGAGGCGATCCGCCGATCGTCTGCCCGGACCGCCTACGTCTGCAACACCACGACCCAGCCCGGGCAGACGGACGGATTCGATGCGGCCGGGCACGTGCGGGAGATCCTGCGCTATCTCGACGGCGGCCGGCTGGACTACGTGCTCCTCAACACGGCCGTACCCTCGCCAGAGGCGGTGGCCGCGTACCGGGAAGATGAAGTGCACTTCATGCCGGTGACGCCCGAGGAGATCCGGCGCGTGAAGGCGCTGGGGGCCACCCCGGTCGCTGGCAATTTCGTGGAGGACGACTGGCAGGGGAAGCGGGCGCTCCACAAGCTGGACACGATCCGGCACGATCCCGCGAAGGTGGCCCGGGCCCTGCGCGGCCTCCTGGCGTAGGTCCCGGGCGGCTGATGGCTCAGAGCTCATGGGAGAAGATCCGCTGCCGTGCCGTGAGCCATCAGCCATGAGCCAAGAGGGGGGCAAGGGGGCGCGGTGGATTGGTGAAGCGGTGAGTTGGTGGAGGGGGCGCGTTTCCCGACGTGGTGAAAGGTTCCGGTAACGAAAGGGTGCGCCATGTGCGGCATCGTGGGCTACATCGGAGGCAAGAAGGTCGTGCCGATCCTGATCGACGGCCTGAAGCGGCTGGAGT
>JBGPQZ010000212.1:0-5760 GCA_041489335.1 Methylomirabilia bacterium | reverse complement strand
ATGGTTACCGCCGCGATCTTCGGGCTACTGGTCCTGCTGATGTTCATGGGGATACCCATTGCCGTTAGCATGGGCCTGACGGCCGTCCTGAGCTTCCTGGCGCTGGGGACCCCCAATCTGCTGATGATGGTGCCGCAGCGGATGTATTCCGGTACGACCAGCTTCACTCTCCTCGCGATTCCCTTCTTCATTCTGGCCGGCAACCTGATGAACACGGGGGGGATTACGAACCGGCTCGTCCATTTTGCCCAGTGTCTGGTCGGGCACATCCGCGGGGGATTCGGGCACGTGACCGTGGTCACGAACATGATCATGGCGGGGATGTCCGGGGCGGCCGTGGCGGACGCGGTGGGCACGGGCAACATCCTCATCCCGGCCATGGAGAAGGCCGGGTACCCCCGGGTCTTCTCGGCGGCCCTGGTGGGGGCGGCCTCCACCATCGGACCCATCATTCCGCCCAGCATCCCCTTCGTGATCTTCGGCAGCATGACCGGAACCTCCGTCGGCCGGCTGTTCTTGGGAGGATTCCTTCCGGGGGTGTTGATGGGGCTCCTCCTGATGATCACGGTGGCCATCATCTCCAAACGGCGCGGCTACCCCCGGGATCGAAGGGCCACGCTGGGGGAGTTGCTCCGGGCCACTGTCCAGGCCGCGCCGGCCTGGGGCTCGCCAATTATCATCATCGGGGGCATCCTGGCGGGGATCTTCACGCCCACCGAGGCCGCTGCCGTCGCGAGCATCTACGCTCTGGCCATCGGCATGTTCCTCTATCGGGAGATCACGCTGGCGGACCTCCCCCGAATCCTGTGGGAGACAGTCCGCACCTCGGTGCAAGTGATGTTCATCATCTCGGCAGCCAGCATCTTCGGCTGGCTCCTGATCCAGCAGCGGATCCCCACGACGATCGTGGAGGGGCTGATGGCGCTGACCTCGACCCCCTGGGTCGTCCTTCTCATCGTCAACATCATCCTGTTGATCCTGGGCTGCTTCATGGAAGGGATCGCCATTATGCTCCTTACGATCCCGGTTTTCATGCCCCTGGTCGCCCGGGTGGGGGTGGACCCGGTCCACTTCGGCGTCGTGATGACCCTGAACCTGATGATCGGCCTCCTCACGCCGCCCGTGGGGATGTGTCTGTACGCGGTGTCAAGCATCAGCAAGATTGGGATCTGGCCACTGGCGAGGGAATTGTGGCCTTATATCGTTGCCCTGGCGGTGTGTCTGGCCCTGATCACCTACATTCCCGGGCTTGTCGTCTGGATCCCGAACCTGGTCATGGGGGCGTCGCGATGAGTGAGATGTCCGCTGGCTCCTCCGAGGATCGTGTGGCTCGGACCGATCGGGCCCTGGCGGCTGTCCTGCGCTGGGTGAGTGCTGCCGGTCTCGCGGCTCTGCTCGTGCTGGTCTCCGCGCTCGTCCTGATCCGCTTCTTCCCATTCGTGTCCCTGGGATGGGCGGACGAGATCGTGGAGTTATTCTTCGCCTGGATGGTGTTCGTGGGAACGGCGGCCGTCTGGCGCAGCGGCGAGCACATCACCATCGATTTTATCCCCCAGGCCCTGGTCGGCTCCCGGGCCGGGCGGGCGTTGGAGGTGATCATCAACCTGCTGGCGCTCTGGTTCCTGGCGGTCTTCACGTGGCAGGGGTGGCTGCTCACGATTCAGGCGAGAGGTAACACGTCACCAATGCTGACGATGCCCAGGCCGTTGTGGTACGCCGCAATTCCTGTGTCGGGCCTGATGATGATCGGGTACACCCTGTCCCGAACCCTGAAGGCCGTCCGGCCATCGCGTGGGGATCGGCAGGGACGGGAGGCCCGATGATCCGAGCATCGGCAGACGGATCGTGGAGGCCTCTGCGTGGGCCGTCCCGCCGTTCGGGCGTTCGGCTCTTTTCCCCGGATGCCCCGAGGGCTCCGGCCCTTCGAGAATGATCCTCAGTCTCAGACACACATGACCAGAGAATGATTGACGATGACGTCGGGCCTGTGCCAAAGTACGGGCGAGTCAGATGGAGCGGCTTCCATTGGTAGTTCGGGTCCGGCCGGCGCCGATTCGCGGTGGTGGCGCGGGCCACGAGGGACGACAGGGGGTGAGAGACGGACGGTTTGTGTGAGAGATGTTCGAGGCACATATCGGATGGTTGGCGCACCGAAAGGAGGCCGTCATGATGAGGAAGTTCGGTCTGTTGTTGGCTGGCATGCTGGCGGTGGTGCTCATGGTCCCCGCCCCCGCCCCTGCGGCTGCGTTCCCCGAGCGGGACATCACCCTGGTCGTGCCCTGGGCGGCGGGCGGCGGGACGGACACGTTAGCCCGCACCCTCGTGAAGAACGGCAAGAAGCACTTCGGGGTGAACATCAACGTCGTGAACCGCGTCGGCGGCACCGGCGTCATCGGGATGAACTCGGTGGTAACCGCGAAGCCGGATGGGTACACGGTGGGTGTGATTACGTTCAACCTCAGCACGTATCGACTCCTCGCTCAGTCCGATCTCTCCTACCGCGACTTCGACCTCATCGCCCTGCTGAACCGGAGCCAGGCCGGCCTCTCGGTGAAGGCCGACTCCCAGTTCAAGACCCTGAAGGACCTCGTGGAGTACGCGAAGGCGAATCCGGGCGTGGTGACGGTGGGGCACTCGGGCCCGGCGGGCGCCTGGCACCTCGCCGCGGCCGCCATCGCCCAGAACACGGGCGTCAAGTTCACCTTCGTGCCCTTTGACGGCGCGGCCCCCACCCGGACGGCCCTGGTGGGCGGGCACATCAGTGTCTGCGCCAGCGGCATGGACGAGGTGCTCCAGTTCTACCAGACGAAGCAAATCCGTATCCTGGCGGCCAACAGCCCGGTCCGCCATCCAGCCTTCCCCGACGTGCCCACGATGGCGGAAGCGGGGTACCCCGTTGAGAACCCGATCTTCGACTGGCGTGGTTTGGGGGCCGTCAAGGGGACCCCACCCGAGATCTTGAAGGTCCTTCGCGAGGGGTTCAAGAAGGCGGCGGAGGATCCGGATTACATCGCGCTGATGGACAAGCTCGCCCTGCCGCGGACCTACCTGGATTACGACAAGTTCGAAGAGTTCCTCGCCGGCATGGAGAAGACCCTAGAGCCCACCCTGGATCTGGTGGGCCTGCTGAAGAAGAAGTAGCGGTCCGCGCGGATCAGAACGAGGGCGCCCCGCGGCCAGCGGCCACGGGGCGCCCCGCTGTTACCCGGGAACGGAGTTAGTATGCCGCCCGTATCCTTGAAGAAGGTTGACATCATCTCCTCGCTTCTCGTCATCCCGATCTGTCTGTACGTCTTCTACGAATCCGGACGATGGCCCATCCTTCCCGACATGGGGAGTCCTGCCTGGATCCCCCGCGGGGTCGCTTTTCTCCTCTTGGTATCGGCTGCCATACTCCTCGCCAACGCGCTCAGGGGGGAGGCCCTCACGCTCCCGAGCCGGCTGGAGGGGGCGGATCGCGCCCGGGTCCTCTGGGTGGCCGTGCTGACGGGTGCCTACGTCGTCTTCGTGGAGCGGGTCGGCTTCATCGCGGCCTCCGTCCCCTACATGTTCGGATTCGCGCTGGTCCTGGGCGAGCGGCGGTGGATGCGCCTGGCCCTCTTCGCCGTCGTGGTCCCGGTGGCCACGTACCTCCTCTTCGACACGGCCCTCAACGTGCCGCTCCCGCGCGGCTGGCTCCGCTAGCGGGGCGCCAAGAGTCGGACACATGGTTGATCTGAGTCTCCTGCTGCGTGGGTTCGGCACGGTCCTCTCCGGGTACAACCTCCTCGCGCTCGTCCTCGGCTCCTTCTTCGGGATCATCATCGGGGCCATCCCCGGCCTCACTGCCACGATGGGGATCGCGCTCCTCATCCCCTTCACCTTCGGCATGACCCCTATCACCGGCATCGTCATGCTCCTGGGGATCTACACGGGGGCCATCTACGGCGGGGGGATCGCCTCGATCCTGATCAAGACGCCGGGCACTCCGGCGGCGGCCGCGACCGTCTTCGACGGCTACCCCATGGCACAGAAGGGGCTGGCAGGCAAGGCCATCGGCATCGCCACGATCTCCTCGGGCATCGGCGGGACGTTCACGGCGCTCTGCCTGGCCTTCTTCGCGCCGATCCTGGCCAACTTCGCGTTGCGGTTCAGCGCGCCCGAGTACTTCGCACTGGCCACGTTCGGCCTGTCGGTGACCGTGACCCTGTCCGGCCGCTCGCCGGTGAAGGGCTTCATCTCGGGCGCGCTGGGGCTGCTCATCGCCATGATCGGCCTGGATCCGATGGGCGGGTTCCCGCGGTTCACCTTCGGCCTGGTGGAACTCTCCGGCGGGATCTCCTTTGTGCCGATGCTCATCGGCCTCTTCGCCCTGTCCGAAGGCTTCCGGCAGGTCGAGGTCATCCTCACGGCGCCCAAGGTCAGCGCGGTCCTGAAGGACATCCTCCCGACCCTCACAGATCTGAAGGGGTGCATCCCTGCCTACCTGCGCGCCTGTCCTATCGGCCTCATCGTCGGCATCACCCCGGCCATCGGGGCGGACACCTCCGCCTTCTTGAGCTACGCCGAGACCAAGCGAGCCTCCAAGCATCCCGAGACCTTCGGCACCGGCGAGCCGGCCGGCGTGGCCGCCGCCCAGTGCGGGGAGAACGCCAGCACCGGCGGGGACGTCCTGCCCATGATCACCCTGGGCATCCCGGGGGATGCGGCTACGGCGGTCCTCATGGGGGCCCTGACTATTCACAACCTGCAGCCCGGCCCCATGCTCTTCCAGAACCATCCGGAGACGGTCCATCAGATCTTCGCCGGCATGATCTCGGCGAACGTCGTGTTCGTGATCCTGGGCCTCCTCTTCGCCCGCTTCTTCGCGCAGGTGATCAACATCGACCGGAAGTTTCTGGTGCCCCTGATCTTCATCGCCTGCCTGGTCGGGTCCTACGCCATCAACAACGTGCTCTACGATCTGGTGACCTGCGCCGTCTTCGGCTTCATCGGCTACATCATGATCCGCTACGATTTTCCCGTGGCGCCCATGGTGCTCGCCCAGATCCTGGGGGGGATGATGGAATCGAACTACCGCCGGGCCATGACCATGTCCCGGGGGGACCCCACGATCTTCCTCAGGCGGCCGATCACCGTCGTCATCCTCGTCCTCGCAGTGTTCACCACCGTCGTGGCGATCCGCCGCCAGCAGCAGGCCCTGCGCCAGGAGGCGGAGCTGGCCCGTCTGACGACGGAGCAATAATCAGGGTTCGAGCAGGCCTGCGGGGGCTTGCGACGTTCGGGTGACTGGCAGCGTCACGTGCGCCCGACAGGCGTCCTCCCCCACGATGTCGACGCAGGGATCTGTTGAGGCAACCTACAGGCATGCAGAAGGAGAAGAGGTGATGATCTACGAGCTGCGCACGTACCAATTCGTCGTCGGTGGGCTTCCGGAGTACCTGGAGCTGGCTCGGACGAAGATCCTGCCGTGGATTGCCGAGCATGGGATCAAACCGGTTGGCTTCTGGCGCACCGAGATCGGGCAATTGAACGAGGTCGTGCACTTGTGGGCGTACAGCGATCTCAACGAGCGGCAGGCGAAGTGGGCCGCCTGGGCCAAGGACCCGCGCCGCGCCGAGGTGTTGGCACGGCTGCGGGCCATCGTGGTGAGCCAGAGCAACAAGATCCTCTCGCCGACCGAGTTCTCGTCGCTGAAGTAGAGAGCCGACTCACCCTCCGGTCTCTTCCGCGGATTCTCTTAGAGACCGGCATCTTATCAGGGTCAGGCTTTGATAATTT
>JBGPQZ010000211.1:0-5800 GCA_041489335.1 Methylomirabilia bacterium | reverse complement strand
TCAGCGGGCGTACTCGACCGCGCGGGTCTCCCGGATCACCGTCACCTTGATCTGTCCGGGGTACTCCATCTCGTCCTCGACGCGCTTGGCGATGTCCCGCGCCATGACGTAGGCCGCCTGGTCGTTGACCTGCTCGCTCTCGACCACCACCCGGATCTCGCGGCCCGCCTGGATGGCGAAGCACTTGTTCACGCCCTTGAAGGACGTCGCGATCTCCTCCAGCTTGGCCAGCCGGCGCACGTAGGTTTCCATGATCTCGCGCCGGGCGCCGGGCCGGGCCGCGGACAGGCTGTCCGCCGCCTGCAGGATGACGGCCTCGGCGTACTGCGGGGCCACCTCCTCGTGGTGGGCGGCGATGATGTTCACGACGCGCGCGTCCTCGTTGTACTTCTTGGCCAGCTCGGCCGAGAGGAGCGCGTGGGACGTCTCGGTCCCCTGATCCGCCGCCTTCCCGATGTCGTGGAGCAGGGCCGCGCGTTTCACCGCCTTCACGTCCAGCGTGAGCTCCGCCGCCAGGAGGCCCGCCAGGGTGGCCACCTCCTTGGTGTGGGCCAGCTGGTTCTGGGAGTAGCTGTACCGGTACTTCAGGCGCCCCACCATGCGCACGAGTTCAGGGTGGAGGCCGGTGATGCCCAGCTCGAAGCAGGTCTGCTCCCCCGCCTCGCGGATATCCTTCTCGACCTCCTTGGTGACCTTCTCGACCGTCTCCTCGATGCGGGCCGGATGGATCCGACCGTCCTGGATCAGGCGCTGGATGGACACGCGCGCGATCTCGCGCCGGATCGAGTCGAAACCGGAGAGGATGATGGTCTCAGGGGTGTCGTCCACGATAACGTCGATGCCCGTGGCCTTCTCCAGGGCGCGGATGTTGCGCCCCTCCCGCCCGATGATCCGCCCCTTCATGTCGTCGCTGGGCAGGTCCACCACCGAGACGGCGGCCTCGGCCACGTACTCCGAGGCGATCCGGCAGATCGCCCGGCCGATGATCTGCTTGGCCTTCTCCTCCGCCTGCTCGTTGGCGGCGTCTTCCACCCGTTTCACGCGGGAGGCGGCATGGAGCTTGGCCTCCTCCTCGAGGGACTGGATGAGCTGGGCCTTCGCCTCCTCCGCCGTGAGGCCCGCGACCTGCTCCAGCTTGCGCTTGGCCTCGTCCACCAGCTTCTTCCACTGGGCCTCCTGTACCGTCACGGCCTGGTCCCGGTTCTTCAGCTCCTGCTCCCGGCCGGCCAGCTCGTGATCGCGCCGGTCCATCACCTCCAGCTTGCGGTCCAGGATCTCTTCTCGCTGATTCAGGCGCTTCTCGAAATTCTGGATCTCTTCGCGCCGGGACCGGACCTCCTGCTCAAACTCGGACCGGGCCTGGAGGGCCTTGCCCTTGATCTCCAGATCCGCTTCCCTGCGGCGCGCCTCCACCTCGCGCTCGTCCTCGCGGATGATCCGCTTGGCCTCTTCCGCGGCACCCTGCTTCAACCGAGTCTGTCGCTGACGCTCGAGCACCAGCCCGAGGACGAGGCCAAGCAGCACCCCGCTCAGGCCCATCACGATGAGGAGCCACATCTCCACGGGAGTCCCTCCCACGTTTGCCTCGCTTCACAAGGTTCGCCCCAATCGGTCGGGGGAACCCGTCACTGGACCACCCTGCCGACCGCCCTGCGCCCCCTGGCGGGCACTCCCGGCTGCTGCCGGGACACGCGCGACGGCGCCGGAGTCGGCCTCTCCTGGGGTACGTCCTCGCCGACCCCTGCGCGACGCAGGCGAAAGACGCACCTAGAGGAGCGACTGAACTGAGAACCGACCGGACAGGACGAGAGGGGGGGCTCAGAATGACTGGGACGGCCGACTGCGAGCAGCGCTAGGATCCCGCCGAGGCAAAGAGAGAACCCCTACCATTGTGCCGTGTGCTGGCCCTTGTTTGAACCTGGATAACCAGGTGGAAATCCCGCAAACGCTTTAGGCTTCCCGTCCGCCAAAACGGACAGGCCTGCGCACCGCGTTCTCGGAGGGATCTCCGTTCTGAAAGTGTTGGCTCAAAAAAAGTTACCGCATCACGAACACGGTAGGGGCTCTCACCCTGCCACCTAGCTGATTGCCACGCTAACACAGGCCCTTCCTCGCCGCAAGCCCTTTCTCGGCCCTGCCACAGCCTCCTGCCCGCGGCTGCCACGGCAACCGCGTCGGATCTCACTCGACGACCTCCTGCCGATGCAGGAGCTCCACGATCCCATCGACGCGCGCCAGGAGTTCGGCCTCGCGCCGGCGGGCCTCATCGTTCTGCTTAAACAATTCGTCCGCGATGTTGAGCGAGGCCAGCACCGCCACCTTGGACGCCACTAGGGCAGGGTGCTGCCGAGCCACCTCGCGAAACTTCCCGTCCACGTATTCGGCTACGCGCTGTAAGTGATCTGGGCTATCGGTCGACCGCAGGACGTACCGTTCGCCAAAGATCTCCACTTCGGCCCCGCGATCGCCCGGCGTCATCCCCCGACCCCCGGGCTGCCCGCCGTCTGGAGGGCGGTCTCGAGTCGGGCGATCTCCTCCAGGAGGCCTTCGACCTGTTTGCGCACTTCCTCGCGCTCCGCGCGCAGGCGATTCAGCTCCACTCCTTCCCGCTCGCGCTCAGCCCGGAGCGAGGCCACCTCTTGCTCCCGCGCCTTGAGCTCGGCCTGACCGCACCGCACCTGCTCCTCCAGGCCCTCCTGCACGGCGCGGGCCTGCGCCAGGGCCGTCAGCGTCTCGCGGACCTTTGCATCCAGCAACTGGAGTCGTTCGAGCAACATTTCCATTCTTTACGCCTCGGGAAGTAGGCAAACCCTAGCAAAGCGCCAGGGCTTTGTAAAGTGGGATTTGCACGCGAAAGCTGAGATCGAGGTTCCTCGACACGCAGGCCCGGTCCTCTCAAGCCCGCTGGCTGGCCCCCAGCCGCTCGGTCACGGCCTGGAGGATCCGGCCCTTCTCCACCTCGACCTCCGCATCGGTGAGGGTGCGGTCCGGTGCCTGGAACGCCAGCGAGAAGGCCAGGCTCTTCTTGCCCGCGGGGACCTGGGGGCCGCGATAGACGTCGAAGAGCCGGACCTCGACGAGGAGCGTCCCGCCCGCATTCCGGATGGCGGCGGTCAGATCGGCCGCCGAGACCGTGTCGTCCACCACGACCGCGATGTCCTCCAGCACGGGCGGGAAGCGGGGGACCGGCGTGACGGGATAGCCCAGGGCAACCCGGCCGAGCAGCGCCTCGAGGTCCAGTTCCGCCAGGCAGATGGGCCCGGCGGGAAGATCGAAGGCCTTCCGCACCTGGGGGTGGATCTCCCCCAGAACCCCCATGACCTCGCCGCCGACCAAGAGACGGGCGGTCCGCCCCGGCGCGAAGGTCGGGTGCTCCACCGGCTCGTACATCACGGCCGTGAGGTGGAGTCCCCTGAGGAGCGCCTCCACCACCCCCTTCAAGCCGTAGAAGTCCGTCGCCGGCGGCGCCTTCTCTCGCCAGGAGGTCGGGGTCGCCGGCCCGGCGAGCCCGATGCCCAGCCGGCGCGGCTCGGCCGGGAGGGTCTCCGTCGCCTGGGGCAGGAAGACGGGGCCGATCTCGAAGAACCAGAGCCGGTCGCGGATGCGCGCGTTCTGCGCCATGACTTCCAGCAGCTCGCCCAACAGGGTCTGCCGCATCACCACCCGGTCCGCGCTGATCGGATTGGCCAGGCGGACGTATGGGCGGACGGCGGGGGCGGCGCCGGGCGTAAGAAGCGCCTCCCGCTCGGGCGTGGTCAGGCGGTAGGTGAGGATCTCCTGCAGGCCGGCCACCACCAGGATATCCCGCACCCGCTCTTCCAGGTCCACCGCCAGGTTGTTGCGCTGCGGCGGCAGCCGATCGGCCATCTCCGTCACGGGAATCCGGTCGTATCCGACGATCCGCGCCACCTCTTCCAGCAGATCGTGCACCCCGATGATGCCGCTGCCGATGTCCAGCCGGCCGAGGGGTGCTGTCACCTTCAACCGGTCCCCTCCCTCAACCTCGCACAGAAACTCCAGCGCCGTCAGGATCCGGACGATTTCCGCCCGATCCACGTCCATGCCCAGGAGGCGGCGCACGTCGCCCGTCGAAAGCGTCACGGAGGCGGGGACCTGCGGCACGGGATAGCAGTCGGCCACGCCCCGCGCGATGGTCCCGCCTGCGAGTGTCCGCATCAACTCCGTCGCCCGCCTGGCCGCGGCGGCCGCCAGGGCCGGCGGCACCCCCCGCCCGAACCGGGCGCTGGCCTCGCTGGGCAGCTTCAGGGCCTGAGTGGTCTTGCGGATGGACACGAAGTGGAAGTTGGCGGACTCCAGGAGGATCGTGGTGGCGGCCTCGGTCACCTCGGTCTCGGCCCCGCCCATCACGCCCGCCACGGCGATGGGGCCCGCGGAATCCGCGATGATCAGTCGCTCCGGCGTCAAGGCGCGCGCCACCCCGTCCAGCGTGGTCAGAACCTCGCCCGCCCGGGCGGGCCGCACCGTGATCTTGGGAATCCCCTTGGCCCGCCGGACCAGGGCGTCGTAATCGAAGGCGTGGAGCGGCTGCCCCCACTCCAGCATCACGTAGTTGGTCACATCCACCACGTTGCTGATGGGCCGGACTCCCGAGAGGCGCAGCCGGCGGCGCATCCATTCCGGCGAGGGGCCGATCGTAACGCCCGAGATCAGGGTCGCCGTGTAGCGGGCGGAGAGCGTCGGGTCGGCGATGGCGATCCTGACGCGCCCCTCGACCGGCTCCCCCGTGGCCAGCATGGTGGGCTCCGGCACCCGGGCCCGTCCGCCGGTCAAGGCCGCCACCTCGCGCGCGACGCCCAGGACCGAGAGACACCGGGCCATGTTGGGCAGGATCTCCAGCTCCAGGACCACGTCGCCCAGGTAGTCGGCCAGTGGTGCGCCCACCGGGGCGGCCTCGTCGAGGAGGAGGATCCCCTCGTGGTCATCCGAGAGGCCCAATTCCCGCTCCGACAGGACCATCCCGTCCGAGTAGACCCCACGCACCTTCCGGCCCTCGAGCGTCGCGATCTGCGGCGTCTCGGCGGTGGCGTCCCAGAGCCGAGCGCCCTCCAGGGCGAAGGCCACCTTCTGCCCGGACTCCCCCACGCGCAGGTTGGGCGCCCCCGTCACCACCGTCTTGACCTCACCCGGACCGTACTCTACCGTGGCCAGGACCAGCCGATCGGCGTTGGGGTGCGGACGTACCTCGCGAACCTGCCCCACCCGGATCCGCTCCGGGTCCCACGGGAGTGGGCTGCCGGGCAGGCCGATCTTCTCGAGGGAGGCCACCTCCAGCCCGGCGAAGGTCAAGCGCTCCGCCAGCTCCTCCACCGACACGGGAAGATCCACGAACTCTCTCAGCCAACTGATCGGCACCCGCATTTTGGCTCTGCCTCACACGGGGGCGGCGCGCCTCGAGACCCGAGGGCCGCCCCGTCTCGCGTCAGAACTGTTCCAGGAAGCGGAGATCGTTCGCCCAGAAGAATCGGATGTCCTCGATCCGGTGGTTGAGCATGGTGATGCGCTCGGGGCCCATCCCGAAGGCGAAGCCGGAGTACACGGTCGGATCGTATCCGCCGTTCTCCAGCACGCGGGGATGCACCATGCCGCAGCCCAGGATTTCCAGCCAACCGCTCTGCTTACAGATGCCGCAGCCGCTCCCGCCGCAGATGAGGCACTCCACGTCCATCTCGGCGCTGGGCTCCGTAAAGGGGAAATAGCTGGCCCGGAAACGCACGCGGCGCTCCGCGCCGAACATGCGGTGGGCGAAGCTGATCAGCGTCCCCTTGAGGTCGGTCATGGT
>JBGPQZ010000210.1:0-5836 GCA_041489335.1 Methylomirabilia bacterium | reverse complement strand
TGACGAGGCCCCGGTCCACCCGAGCGGCCACCTCCCGCGCCTTCGCCTCCGCCAGGCGCGTGGCGGTGAGCTCGGGGGGCTCGCCCTCCAGGGCCGATTCCCCATCGTCTCCCAGGCTGCTCGGTTGGAGCGAGAAGGGCAGGCCGATCTGTCGGAGCAGATCCGCACGCCGGGGCGACGCGGAGGCCAGGATGATCTCCGGAAAAGAGGCGGTCATTCGCCTACAGCTTGCGATAGATCAGCAGCGCCAGGACGATCCCGAGGAGGCTGGCCAGATTGATCTTGATCGTCAGCCCCAGCGTGAGCGTCAGGACCTTGAGGTCGAGGACCGCGGGCGGCGCGATGCCGGGGTTGATCCCCTTCGAAAAAACCGCCTCGAGGAGCCCCCCGGGGGCCAGGGTCCCGATGACCTCGCCGAGGACACTCCCGATCAGGGCCCCCAGGATCAGGATGACCAGCAGGACGACGACGCTATCCGTCTTCTTGGCCATGGTCGCTTCCCTCCGCTGGAGACGAGGCGTCCCAGGCGGGCACCTTGCGCAAGATCATGCCGAAGATGAACAGAACGCTCGCGCTGCCGGCCAAGGCCAGCAGGGACAGCCGGAACGTCACCGACGAGACGAGCAGGGCCGTCATGGCGTGCGAGGCGGCGAAGAGATAGATGAGCAGCACCGCCTCGACGCGGCCCAGCCCCAGCCGCACCAACCGGTGCGAGGAATGATCCTTGCCCCCGACCACCGGTGACTGGCCGCGCAGGAGACGCAGGATCACGACCAGGGTCGTATCGAAGAGCGGATAGGCCAGCACCAGGAGTGGGATGATGACCGAGGTCGGGATCGTCGGGCTGCGCCAGCTCCCCTGCACGGCCAGGCAGGCCAAGGTGAAGCCCAGGAACAGGCTGCCCGCATCCCCCATGAAGATCCGGCCCCGGAAGTTGCTCGGCAGGAACCCGAGGCACGCGCCGCAGAGTGCGGCGGCGGCCGTGGCGGTAGGCAGTTGCTCTGGCCCCAACTCGACATAGCGGGCGGCCAGCAAGGCAAAGGTGCCCGCCGCAATCGCCGCGACCCCCGCGGACAGCCCGTTCATGTTGTCGAGGAGATTGAAGGCGTTGGTCATCCCGACGATCCAAAGCACCGTCACCGGGAGATCCAGCCAAGGGGTGCCCAGGAAGGTGATCCGGATGCCCCCGGCAACGATGAAGGCCGCGAGACACCCTTCCAGGAGCAGGCGGAGCCACCAGCGCAGGCCCTCCGCGTGCGGGTCCCGATCGTCGCAGACTCCGAGGATCGAGACCAAGCCGGCCCCGATGAGGATCCGGACGGTCCCCTGGTCCCCCGTGCCTGCCGCCCAGGTGGCGGCCATCTGGGCGGCCGCAATGGCCACGCCGCCCAGGAGGGGCGTGGGCATCGCATGGATCTTCTTCCCGCCGGGGCGATCCACGGTCTCCAGCGCCAGGGCGACCCGGCGGCAGATCGGCGTCAGGGCGAGCCCGGCCGCGAGCGCGACCAGGAAGGGCGTAAGGAGCGACGCGAGATAGCTCACGGCTACAGGCGGACCACCCGGCTCCCGTCCTGCGGGAAGCGGCGTGTCGTGCCGGTCGCATCCATGATCAGCCGGCTGTGGGTGAGGAGCCAGGGGATGTCGAAGGCGCTGTGGGCGACGGCGAGGCAGACGCAGTCCTGCTCCGCCAAGAGGTCCGCGGTCAGCGGCACGGACGCGAGGCGCGGCAGGGGCGACGAGGTCGTGGCGGCAGGTTCCTCACTCAGGTGGACCACCGGCACGTGGGGGTCGTGATAGCAGAGCGCCGCCCCCTTGCCCAGCAGGACGCGCATCAGCTCCACCGCCGGGCTGTTCCGGGAATCGTCGATGTCGCGCTTGAAGGCCGCCCCCAGCACGAGGATCTTGGCGCCGCGGACCGGCTTGCCCCGCCGGTTCAGGGCGTCGGCGATCTTGTTCGCGGTGTAGAACGGCATGCTGGAGTTGACCTCGGCCGCCAACTCGATGAACTTCGTGTAGAAGTCGTACTCCCGCGCCTTCCAGGAGAGGTAGTAGGGATCCACCGGGATGCAGTGCCCCCCCACCCCCGGGCCGGGGTAGAACGGCATGAAGCCGAAGGGCTTGGTGGCGGCGGCGTCGATGACCTCCCAGATGTCGATCTGCATCCGGTCGCTGAGCTTCGTGAGCTCGTTGACCAGGGCGATGTTGACGCTCCGGAAGATGTTCTCCAGAAGCTTGCACATCTCGGCCACGCGAGGCCCGGAGACGCGATGGATGTGCTCGGGCGGCACCAGGAGACCGAACAGCGCGGCCGCGGCCTCCGTCGAGGGTCCGTTGATCCCGCCGACGACCTTGGGCGTGTTGTGGGCCGAGTAGCGCGGGTTGCCCGGGTCGATCCGCTCCGGCGAGAAGGCCAGGAGGAAATCGCTGCCGGCCCGGCGTCCCGGGGCCTCCAGGATCGGCCGCACCAGCTCCTCGGTGGTCCCGGGATAGGTCGTGGATTGCAGGACCACCAGCGAGCCCGGCGACACGTGGGGGGCCAGGGACCGGCAGGCCGCCTCGATGTAGCTGAGGTCCGGGGCCTTCATCCGGGTGAACGGCGTGGGCACGCAGATCACCACGGCCTCGGCCGCGGCGCACTCTCCGAAGTCCGTGCTGGCCGTGAAACGGCCGGATGCGACCAGCGGAGCCAGCTCCGTCGTGGGCACGTCCGGGATATGGCTCTCGCCGCGGTTCAGGCGGGCCACCCGATCGGGATTGACGTCGATCCCCCGCACCCGGACCCCGACCTTCGCAAAGCCCGCCGCCAACGGCAGGCCGACGTAGCCCAACCCGACCACGGCCACCGTGATTTGCTTGCGCTGAATCTTCTCCTGGAGGCCCTCCCGCGCGTCCGTCATGCCTCTCCCTCGCCTCGCTCCGCCGGATCTCGCCCGCGGTCGCCGGGCGTCAGTGGCTGAAGTGTGCCCGGCACCAGGCGATGGTCTTCCGGAGGCCGGCCTCGAGACCCACCTGAGGGCGGAAGCCCAGGTGCTGTCTCGCCTTGTCCACGGCCGGGACCCGGCGGCGCATGTCTTCGAAGCCCTCGCCGTAATAGGCCGCGTACGGGACGAGCTCGATCCGCGACTTGGACCGCGTCAACCGCTTGATCGTGCGGGCCAGCTCGAGGATCGAGGTCTCCACCGGGTTCCCGATGTTGAAGGCCTGGCCGATCGCTTCCTTCACCTCGCCGGCCAGCAGGGTACCCGCCACGGTGTCCGTGATGTAGGTGAAGCAACGAGTCTGCTTCCCGTCGCCGTGGACCGTAATCGGGTCGCCCCGCAGGGCCTGGCGCGTCAAGTTCGCCACCACGCTGCCGTAGCCCTTCTCGTCCAGCCGGGGCCCGTACGAGTTGAAGTACCGCACGATGGAGATGGGAAGCCCCTTGGCCGCATAGGCGAAGGCAAAGTGCTCGTCGATGGCCTTGGACATGGAGTAGGACCAGCGCGGCACCGCCGAGGAGCCCAGCACCCGATCGTCGTCCTCGTGGAACGGGACGTGGGTGGCCTTGCCGTAGATCTCGGAGCTCGAGGCGATCACGATCCGCTTCCAGTAGCGGAAGGCCAGTCCCATGACGGTTTCGGCCCCGCGCACGTTGGTGTTGATGGCGGCCAGAGGATCCTGCAGGACGTTCCGGACGCCCACCGCCGCCGCCAGATGGAAGATCAGGTCCATAGAGGGGACGAAGCGCTCCAAGAGCGGCTCGTTCAGGATCGAGTCGTTGATGAAGTGAAATCCCGGCCGTCCCTGGAAGTGCTGGATGTTCTCGAAGCGGCCCGTGGAGAGGTTGTCGATCACCAGCACCTCGTCTCCCCGCGCGATCAGGGCATCCACCAGGTGTGACCCGATGTACCCGGCCCCCCCGGTCACCAAGATTCGCATCAACGTCTCCCTGCAATGCAAAATGCAAAATGCGCAATCAGAAACCGCACAACCGTTTCGGCCATTGGCCGGCTTTCAATTCTTCATGTTCACTTTCTCATTGACCAGCGTCGTGTACAGCGCCTCCATGCGCGAAATCAGTTGCTCCACGTCGTGCCGGCGGAGCGCCACCGCCTGGCCCGCGGCCGCCAGGCGCGCGCGCAGGGGCGGATCCCGGAGCAGCGCACCGATCGCAGACGCCAGGGCCGCCGGATCCCCCGGAGGCACCAGCCAGCCCGTCTCGCCGTGGCCGACGAGGTCGGCCACGCCGCCCACGGCGGTCGACAGGACGGGGACGCCCGCGGCCATCGCCTCGATGAGCGACACCGGCGTCCCCTCGTTTCGCGAGGAACAGATTACCACGTCGAGCGCATTGAGGATAGTCTCCAGATCGTGCCGCCACCCCAGGAAGTGGACGCGCGGGGCGATCTGGAGCGTCTGCGCGAGCCGCTCCAGATCCGCCCGTAGCTCCCCATCCCCGACCACCACCAGGTGGGCCACCCGCGCCGCCCCTTCCAGCCGGACCATCGCCTCGAAAAGCGTCGCATGATCCTTGATCGGGACCAGGCGGCCGACGATGCCGAGGAGCGGGGCCGACGCCGCCAGGCCGAGTGTCGCCCGGAGCGGGGACGGTCCGGCCGGCCTCCGCGCGAAGCGTGCGAGCTCCAGGCCGAGCGGAACCGCCTCGACCCGCTCCGGCCGGCCGATGCCCATCCCCAAGAGGTCGGCCCGCAGCCGCGGGCTCACGGTGATGATCCGATCCGTCCGCCGCGCCAACCCCCGCTCGATCCCGAGGAACAGCCGCGTCAGCGCCGGCGAGAAGTACCCCTCCAGGACGTGGCCGTGGAAGGTGTGGACCAGGAGCGGGACGCGGGTGAAGAGCGCCGCCAGGCGGCCCAGCGCCCCGGCCTTGGCGGTGTGCGTGTGCACGATGTCGGGGCGGAGTCGCCGGAACAGTCGCACGAGCTTCAGGAAGGCGACCAGGTCCTGCACCGGCCGGATGGCCCGTGAGAGCTCCGGGATCACCAGGGGGGTCACCCCGCGCTCGCGGGCCGCAAAGGCGAGATCCCCCTCCGACGGCTCGACGACCCCCGTGATGAGGGTCGTCTGGAAGCGCGCCGGATCCATCCGCGCCGCGAGGAGGATGGTATGCCAGGCCGGCCCTCCCACGTTCAGCCGGGCGATCACGCGCGCGACCCGGATCGGCCGGTCTAGTCCTGGCATGCCTCGTCTCCCGCCTCCTGCCTTCTGCCTCCTGTGCCGCTCATTCCGCATTCCGCATTCCGCATTCCGCATTCGGCAATCGCCCGCCGCTGCCCGGCGAGCGCCCCGTCCCCGTCGATGTAGGTGCGGTGCCACAGCTCCAGCATCAGGAGGGTCCAGAGGCGGTAGTGCCAACCGGCCTTCCCCCGGATGTGCTCGTCGAGCAGCCGCGCGATCGTCTCGCGCCGGAAGTAGCCGCGCTGGATGGCGCGGGGGGCGAGCAGTGTCTCGGTGGCCAGCTCCCGCAGCTCGTGGCGCAGCCAGTGGTCGATGGGGACGCCGAACCCCATCTTTCGGCGGTGCAGGATCTCGTCGGGCAGGAGCCCGCCCAGGGCCCGCTTCAGGATGTACTTGGTCATGCGGCCCCGGACCTTGAGGCCGAAGGGGATCGTCGCCGCCAGTTCCATGAGCTGGTGGTCCAGGAAGGGCGAGCGGGCCTCCAGCCCGTGGGCCATGCTGGCGATGTCCACCTTGACCAGGAGGTCATCGGGCAAATAGAGCGCCACATCGACCCCCAGGGTGGCGTCCCCGGGATCCGGGGCGTCGCTCTCGCGATAGGCCGTGAGCAGGGGGCCCAGGCCGTCCCCGTCCGCGGCGGCGGCGAGGAACTCCGCCG
>JBGPQZ010000209.1:0-5844 GCA_041489335.1 Methylomirabilia bacterium | reverse complement strand
CCCGTAGTAGTCCGCGACGTACTGCAGGGTGCCGGGCGAGACGTCACAGAGCGCGACCAGCTCGAACCGCTCGTGCAGCTCCTTCAAGTGGGGGAGGTGCATCATCTGGCCGATCAATCCACATCCGATGACCCCGACGCGAATCCGACCCATGGCTGCTTCCTTTCTCTGAAGTTTCGGGCCCAGTGACTGTCAACGCCGATGATCGTCCGCCCCCTCCCTCGGCCCTCTCCCCGCACCCGCCTTCAGCGGGTACCCGGAGAGGGGGGGCGAGGGGGAAAATGCCGCCGGAGGACCACGAGCGACTCCCGGATGTAGCCGTCGAGGATCCCCGCAGAGCGGGCGTCCTTGATCGAGCAGAAGGGATCCGGCCCGGGGGGCATGACCTCGACGACGATCGCCCCGTCGTATCCGATCTGCCGGAGGGCGGCCGCGGCCGCCGTGAGATCCAGGTGCCCGTGTCCCAGGCCGCGCCGGTTCGTGTCCGCCACGTGGACATGGAGCAGGCGGGGGCCGGCGCTGAGAATAGCCTGCGCGACCTCCGGCTCCTCCAGGTTGGCGTGAAACAGGTCCAGCGTCATACCGACCCAGGGGGAGCCGACGGCGTCCAGATAGGCGAGGGCGTCCTCGCTGTTCGTCACCAAGTAGGCCTCGTACCGGTTGAGGGGCTCCACGGCGATCCGGACGCCGAGCCGCTCGGCCTCCCGCGCGGCCTGCCGCATGGCGTCCACCGATCCGGCCCATTCCTCGTTCCGGGTGGCGAGGGGAGCGAGCCGGGTCTCGCCCGAGGGGAGCATCTGGACGAGCGGCGCGCCGATGTCCGCCGCGAAGCGGAGGCAGTCCACCACGTAGCCCACGGCCTCGGCGCGCACGGCCGGATCGGGATGCGCCAGGTCGCGCCGCGTCGCGGGCACCATGCAGGAGGCGGTGAGGGCGAGCGGGGCGAGACCGTGCCACGCGAGCAGTCGCCGCAGCTCGGCGGGGGCGATGCGTCCCGGCTCGCCGGGGATCTCGACCCCGTCGTAGCCGGCGGCCTCGATGCGGCCGAGCGTCTCGTCGAGTGAACCATCGCCGTAGATCCAAGCGCACACACCGAAGCGTGGCATAGACAGGTCTCCATGTCGCAAGCTGCGGCTCAGCCTGCGACGAGCCGCACGCCGTCCACCTGCCGCCGCGACAGCCACTGGGCGGGCAGGATGCACGCCGCCAGGACCAGGATCAGGAGCGTGGACAGGGCCGCGCCCCGCCCGATGGTGCCGTACTCCGCCCAGGAGAGGATCAGGACCGTGACCAGGTCGTGGCCCGGCGAGACCAGGAAGATGACCTGGCTCACCGCCGTCATGGCCCGGACGAAGCTGTAGATCAGGCCGGTGACGATCGCCGAGCGGATCAGGGGCACGACCACCCGGCGGAGCGTCGTGGCGGTCCCAGCCTTGAGCGTGGCCGAGGCCTCCTCCAGGCTGGGGTCGAGCTGCGTGAGGGCGGCCACGCCGCTCCGGATGCCCACGGGCATGACGCGGAAGATGAAGGCCAGGATGATGATCACGCCCGTCCCCGTGAGCTGCAGCGCCCCCGTGTTGAAGGCCAGGATGTAGCCGATCCCCATCACCGTGCCGGGGATCGCGTAGGAGAGCATGGCCGAGAACTCCAGCGCCGTCCGCCCGACGAAGCGGTGGCGCAACGTGAGGTAGGCGATCAGGAACCCCAGCCCCGCCGAGGGAAACGCGGCCAGCACCGAGAGGCGCATGGTGTCGAGCAGGACGGGGATGCCGTGGCTCATCAGGTCCTGATAGTTCTTGAGCGTGAACGTGTGATCGATGCCCCAGAGCTTGACGAAGCTGCCGAAGAGGATGGAGCCGTAGAGCAGGGCCGCCAAGGACGCGAAGCCGAGGAACACGACGGTCAGGCCGACGTCCACGGCGAAGGGGAGGACCGTGGGCCGGCCGCCGGAGGGCTTCCCGGTCACGGTCACGTAGGAGCGGCGGCCCAGCCAGTAGCGCTGCAGGAAGAAGATGGTGAGCGTGATCGTCAAGAGGATGAGGCCGTAGGTCGCCGCCTCGTGCTGGTCGAAGCGCCCCTCGATGGCGTAGAAGATCTCGGTGGGCAGGAACGGCGCGCCGCCCCCGAGGAGGAGCGGGTTCCCGAAGTCGGCCAGGCTTTCGATCATCACCAGGAGCATGGCGTTGGCCAGGCCCGGCCGCATGAGCGGCCAGACGATGGTTCGGAAGAGGGTCCAGCGGTCCGCTCGCAGGGTCAGGGCGGCCTCCTCCAGGGAGACGTCCAGCGCATGGATCACGCCGACCAGGACGAGATAGGCGATGGGCGTGAACGCCAGGATCTGCGCCACCCCTACCCCGAGGGGTCCGAAGAAGACGTTGGTGGAGAGGCCCAGGAGCGTGTGGGTGATGAAGCCGCGCCGCCCGAACATGTAGATCATGGCCAGGCCGAGGACGAAGGCCGGCGTGATGATGGGGAGCAGGGACAGGGGGGCCAGCAGCCGTCGGGTCGGCAGAGTGCTCCGCGACTCCAGGAGGGCAAAGATGAACCCCAGGCCCGTGGAGACGACCCCCACGATGACGGCCAGGAACAGGCTGTTCCGGAGGGCTCCCATGCCGAGGGCGAGCATGACGAGGATGTCCGCCCCGATCCCGAGGCCTGCGCCCCAGCCCAGGCAGGCGACGGGGCGCCGCGTCCTCCAGTACGCCGCGGCCGCCGCCGCGGCCCCGGTGAGAGCGCCGAGGGCGAGCCCCCAGCGCACGGGATCCGCCGGCAGCGCCGGGTGGCGCAAGAGCAGGAAGATGGGGGAACGGAGGTAGCGGAGCAGGCCTGCGGCGCTGAGCTGCCCCTGGATCACGACGCTGGCCTGGAGCATGATACAGAGCGGGAACAGGATGAAGAGGACGATCAGGCCCGCCGACCACAGGATCCCGGCGCCGACGAAGGCGCCCCCCCGGAGGCACCCCGCCTGGGCGAGCCCGATCCCGGCCAGGGTCAGGAGGCCGAAGAGGCAAACCATGGCCCCCAGGCCGAAGGCGCGGCCCGCCGTGACCAGCTGGTAGAGCCCCGCCAGGACCCCCAGCGTCGAGGCGGCGAGAAGCGTGCCCCCGGCAGGCCGGCTCCCCTTACCGCACACCCCGAGCGTGAGGGCCAGGCCGGCGGCGAGGCCGACGGCGAAAAGCGGCCCGCCCGTCGGGACGCGCGTGAGGCCGGTGTGGGACCAGGCCATGGCCAGGAAGACCTTGCCGACGCGCTCCCAGGGCAACAGGGCAAACGCCCCGAGCGTCAGAACGGCCCAGAGGATCGTCTCACGGCGATAGGCGGTCATGCAGCGACACAGTCGAGAGGACGCCAATCGGCCACCGATCCACTGCCGCACGCGCTAGACGACATGTGACATCTCGCCCTGCGACCCCTCACCCACCCCTCTCCCCGGGGGCGGGGAGAGGGCAAGGGAGAGGGGTGTCGTTCATCAATTCTCTACTTCGGTAGTGGGAACACCTGCTCGGTCCACCTCTTGATCAGGCCGTCCCGGACGGCGGGCGTGCCGTACTTCCCGAAATCGTAGTTGATGGCGTTCACGTCCTCGAAGCGGGGCACGTCCTTGTCGACGACCGACCGGCTGTGGGACGGAATGCTCACCTCGCCGTTCTGCGGCCCCAGCTTCTGGTTCTCGGGCTCCAGGGCCCAGTCGATGAGCTTCAGGCCGGCGGCCCGGTTGGGCCCGCCCTTCACCAGGCCGATGCCGCCGATCTCGAACCCGGTCCCGTCCTTGGGCGCGATGAAACGGATGGGGAATCCCTTGCGGCCGCGCTCCACGACGTCGTTGGCGAAGGAGACGCCGATGGCGGCCTCGCCCCGCCCGGCCAAGAGGCTCGGATCGCCGCCGCTCCGCGTGTATTGCGCCACGTTCTTGTGGATGGCCTTGAGCAGCTCGAAGCCCGGCTCCTCGCCGTAGAGCTGGATGATGGTCGTCATCATCACGTAGCCGGTCCCCGAAGTGTTGGGGTTGGGCATGGCGATGAGGTCCCTGTACTTCGGATCGCCCAGCTCCTTCCAGGTCTCCGGGACGGGCAGGTTCTTCTCCTTCAGGATCGTCTCGTTCACGCCGAAGCCGTGCAGCCCCGTGTAGAGCGGGATGTAATGTCCATCCACCGCCTTGGTGAGCGCCGGCCGAAGCTCGGGCCAGGCCTTGGGATGGTAGAACTCCATCAGGCCATCGGCCTGGGCTACCCAGTAACTGTCACCGCTCCCGCCGAACCAGACGTCGAACGTCGGGTTCGCCTTCTCGGCGCGCAGCCGGGCCAGGGCGGAGCCCGAGCTGAGTCGCACGAAATCCAATGTCGTGCCGGTCTTGCTGAACTCGCGCTTGAGCGCCTCGCACCAGGCGGGGTCGGGGCTGCAGAGGACCACCACCTTTTCGCCCGCCAGGGCGGGCGGCGCGCACAGGATTGCCAGGCCGATTGCCAGCAAGAGAACCATCCCCATCCGTTTCATGGTGCCTCCTCCTTTCGTGTTCTCCCCGCGGCATGCACCGCGCGTGCCGCGAGAGCGTCCCGGATCCCGAAGCCGCACCCGAGTCAGGCCAGGACCTGATCGAGGTGCGCGAAGACGCGCTGGAAGGCCTCCACGTACTTCTGCATCAACTCCAGGGGCTGGGGGAAGAGCGGGTACGAGTGGGACCCGACGACCATCGAGTCCTCCAGGAGCCGGAGCGTCTCCGGGTACTCGGCGAGGTCGTACTTGACCTCCTCGCCCAGCGGGCACTGCCAGGGGCAGCCGAGGCCGTACCCCGTCCGCTCCTGGAACAGGGTCTGGCCGGGCACGGGCACGGTCTGCCAGAGGCTCACCTCGACTCCCTCGGCCTTGAGGGCGGCCAGGACCTTGAGGCGGAACTCCGTGACGGGCATGGTGATCCCGAGGGCCTTCGCGTCCAGCCGGAGGCGGTACTGGTAATAGCCCGAGGTGCAGTCCGGCGGGATGTAGGGCGGGGTGATGCCCGGGATCTTCCCCAGGTGCTCGCTCAAGTAGGCGGCGTTCCGCCGCGTCTGCTCGAGCGAGGCGTCCAGCCGCCGGAGCTGGCTGCGGGCGAGCGCCGCGGTCAGCTCGTTCGACCGGTACATCCAGCCCATCATCAGGGAGTTGTACTCGCGGGCCCCGTCCAGCGGCCGGGCGGGATCGAAGGCCTTCTTGTCGCTCTCCCGGACGTCCTCGCCGAACATGCGGAAGCGGTTGGCCCGCTCCTTCAGCTCCTCCCGGTTGGTGACGAAGATGCCCCCCTCGCCGGCGGGCAGGTTCTTGCTGGCCTGGAGCGAGAAGATGCCCATGTCGCCGAGGCCGCCCACCTTCTTCCCCTTGTAGGTGGAGCCGTGGGCCTGGGCCGCGTCCTCGATCACCAGCAGGCGATGCTTCCGGGCGATCCGGAGGATGGGGTCCATGTCCGCAGGGCAGCCGTGGATGTGGACCGGGATGATGGCCCGGGTGCGCGCCGTGATGCGCTCCTCGATCTTCCCGGGATCGATGTTGTAGGTGCGGGGATCGACGTCCACGAAGACGGGCACGGCGTTCTGCTGGAGGACCGCCAGCGCGGTGGCCAGGAAGGTGAAGGCCGTGGTGATGACCTGGTCGCCGGTGCCGATCCCGCCGGCCGCCACCGCGGTGTGGAGCGCCGCGGTGCCGCTGTTGGTCGTGAGGGCGTGACGGACGCCGCAGTAGCGGGCCCATTCCTCCTCCAGGGCCTTCGTCTGGGGGGCGTAGGGGCCGGAGACGATTCCGGAATCCAGGGCGGTCTGTACGGCGGCCTTGTCCTCGGCGGTGATCACGGGCCAGCGGTGGTGAAGCTCCTTG
>JBGPQZ010000208.1:0-5878 GCA_041489335.1 Methylomirabilia bacterium | reverse complement strand
GGCTGCGGATTGCTCGGCGGCCTGGTCCTGGGTGGAATCCTCGGAGGGATGCTGGCCACCCCCCACTACGCCGCCCCACCGCCGGTCTATGCGTCCCCGCCGCCCACCTGCTACACGCAGCCGGGATACTGGGCCCAGGTGCCGTACACCAGTTCCGGCTGGTTTACCACGTACCAGAACGTGTGGGTGCCTCCGCGGACCGTTTGCCAATGAGCGAACGGGCCCACGGAAGGCCGGAGTCCTGAGACGAGTGGTGCTTCGGCGGGGGCCGGCCTGTCCGTGAAATACGCCAGGACGCGGAGGCCAACCGGCGGGTGCACGGGCGAGGAGCGCATGCCCCGGTGCGGGAACGCTGGCGACGTGGCCGGGCGCCGTCCCGGGGCGGCCGAGGCCAGAGAGGTCTGGCTGCTCCCATGAAGGGGTTTCGCGGCGGTATCGCTTCAGGTGTATCCAACTTCATCCTCCTCTGCCGACA
This sequence comes from Methylomirabilia bacterium, assembly GCA_041489335.1. Classification (GTDB taxonomy): domain Bacteria; phylum Methylomirabilota; class Methylomirabilia; order Methylomirabilales; family 2-02-FULL-66-22; genus 2-02-FULL-66-22. The sequence continues at coordinate 5,403 of JBGPQZ010000208.1, read as the reverse complement.
ATGTTCCCCCCCTACTTGACACCCGGGCGTTCATCCGTCAGAAAAGGAGCCTACAAAGGAAGGGGACCCCATGAGCGATTCGCACGGCATGACCCGACGCGATCTCCTGAGGGGCGCGGCCGCGGGGCTGGCCTTGAGCGTGCCCGGCCTGCCGCGCCCTGCCGGGGCGGCGGAGCCCGACCTGGCCGTGATTTCCGGCGATCCGGCGGCGGCCGCCCGCAAGGCTGTCGAGGCGCTTGGCGGCATGTCGCGCTTCGTCCGGAAGGGCCAGCGCGTCGTCCTCAAGCCCAATATGTCCTTCGCCAGCGGTCCGGATCGCGCCTCGAACACGCACCCCGCCGTGGTATATGCCGTCGCCCAAATGTGCCTCGAGGCCGGGGCGGAGCAGGTGATGATTCTGGACAACCCGCTCCAGTCCGCCGAGTTGTGCCTGCGGCGCGCCGGCGTCGCCGACGCCTGCCAGAGGCTGAAGAACGTCTACGTCCGGATGTTCACGGACCACAAGTTCTTCCGGGAGATCAGGGTCCCGCAGGGGAAGGTCCTGGATCGGGTGGAAGTCATCAAGGAGGTGCTGGACAGTCCGGTGCTGATCAGCCTGCCCCAGGCCAAGTCCCATTCCGCCACCGGGATCAGCATGGGTGTGAAGGGGCTGATGGGGCTGATCTGGGACCGCGGGAGCTTCCACAGCAAGTACAACATCAACCAGGCGCTGGCCGACCTGGCCACGGTCCTGCGCCCCAAGCTCACCGTGCTGGACGCCACGCGCGCGCTCACCACCGGCGGCCCCGGGGGGCCCGGCGAGATCATCAAGCCGAACCTCGTCATCGCCGGGACCGATCCGATCGCGGTGGATTCCTTCGGCGTCAGCGTCGCCCCGTGGTACGGCCAGCAGTTCAAGGGGCGGCAAGTGGAGCATCTGCTTGCAGCCAGCCAGCGCGGCCTGGGAACGGTGGACATCGAGCAGTTGAATATCCTGAGGGCCACCGCATGAGAGCCGCGGTCCAGGCCCTCTCCCTGCTCCTCTTCACGCTGCTCTTCGCGCTGGCCGATTACCGGCTCCCGGATTGGCTGCCCGCCGACATCTACCTGCGGCTGGACCCCCTCCTCGGCCTGAGCGCCGTGCTGGCCGGCCGCGCCCCGGTCGCCCGAGCCCTCTGGGGGCTCGTGCTGATCGGGGCCACGATCCTCATCGGCCGGTTCTTCTGCGCCTACGTCTGCCCGCTCGGCGCGATCCTGGACTTCCTGGATCCCGTCCTCTTCCGCCGGACGAAGCGGCGCACGCTCGAGGCGGACGCGAAGCTCCGGAATGTCAAGTACGTCACGCTGATCCTCTTCAGCGCCGCAGCGCTGGCCGGGACGTCGCTCGTGTATCTCCTGGACCCGATTTCCCTCCTCACGCGTACCTACACGTTCGGTCTCTTTCCACCCTTCGTCGGTGTGGTGAACCTCCTGCTGGACACGGTCCGCCCGCTCGCGGAAGCCATGCGCTGGATGATGGTCGCGACGATGTCCTATCGCCAGCCCGTCTATTACATGTCTGTGATCACACTGCTCATCTTCGCGGGGATCGTTGCGCTGGGCCGCCTGGCTCCCCGCTTCTGGTGCCGGTACCTTTGCCCCCTCGGCGCCCTCCTGAGCCTGTTTTCCCCCCTGGGCCGTCTTCGGCGGACGGTCGGGCCGGAGTGCCCCGCCTGCGGCCTGTGCCAGGACGCCTGCCCGATGGGGGCGGCGGAGGACGAGGGAGGCACCCGCCTGGGCGAGTGCATCCAGTGCCGCGCGTGCGTGGCGGCCTGCCCGCAGGATCTCATCGCCTTCCCGGCTTCGCCGCGGCTCCTGCCGGCCGGGGAATCCTCGCGCCCGGACCTGTCCCGGCGCGGCTTCCTCTACTCCATGGCCGGCGGCGTGGGGCTGGGATTTCTCGTGGAGCAGTCGCCCTTCGCGCCGCTCCGGGACAAACAGCAGCTCATCCGCCCGCCGGGGGCTCTGCCGGAGGGCGAGTTCCTCACCACCTGCATCCGATGCGGCGAGTGCATGAAGTCCTGCCTGACCAACACGCTCCAGCCGAGCTTGTGGGAAGCGGGTTTGGCGGGCCTCTGGACGCCCAAGCTGGACCTCCGCTTCGCGGCCTGCGAGCAGGAGTGCAATGTCTGCGGCAAGGTCTGCCCCACGCAGGCGATCCGGTCGCTCAGCCTGGAGGAAAAAACGCACGCCAAGCTCGGGACGGCCGTGCTCCGCAAGGAGATGTGTCTGGTCTGGGCCCAGGACAAGCTCTGCTTGATCTGCGATGAGATCTGCCCGTACGATGCCATCGTCTTCCGGACGATCGAGGGCTACCGCCGCCCCGCCGTCGTCTCGTCGCGCTGCAACGGCTGCGGCTACTGCGAGCAGCGCTGCCCGGTGGAGGGCGAGTCGGCCATCGTGATCGCCCCGATCGGCCAGATCCGGCTGCGCACGGGATCCTACGTCGCCGAGGCGAAGAAGCTGCAACTGGACTTCAAGCCGAACCCAGGCGATGATCAATTCATCCTCAAGAACGAGGGGCTGCGGGTCGAGCCGGAGAACAAGGACACGGAGGGGCAGAGCGCGAAGCCGCCCGCCGCTCCCTCCGCGACGAAGAAGCCGAAGGGATTCCTCTAGGTCGCCGCGGCTGGGACGCTCCGCCACGGCGGGGCAGGTCGGTTGCCGGACTATTCCTCGAATCTCCCATGTCCTGAGCTGAGACAAAGGAGGGCTCGACCAATGGGAAAGCAGATGCGGATGGGGAGAAGAGAGTTCTTGAAGTCCACCGCGACCGCGCTGGGCGGCTTCGCGTATCTTCGCGCCAACCTGACCAGGCCGCCGGATGCGCCGGACAAGTTCGAGGGCACCCGCGTCCTCGGCAGGACCGGCATCCGGGTGCCGATCGTCTCGATGGGCGTGATGAACACCGATAATCCGCACTTGGTGCGGGCCGCGCTCGATGCCGGCTACGTTTTCCTGGACACCGCCCAGGGCTACCAGCGCGGCACCAATGAGGCCATGCTCGGCGAGATCCTCAAGAGCCGTCCCCGGGATTCTTTCCTCATCGCCACCAAGGCCAGCCTCCCCAAGGACCAGGCCACGGGCGGCTACGGCCCGGATGCCACGGAAGAGGCGTACACCAAAAAGATTGATACTAGCCTGAAGAGCCTCCAGTTGGACTACGTGGACATCTATCACCACCACGGCACGTGGACGCGGGGAGCCACACTGCACGAGCCGATCCTCTCGGCCCTCCAGAAGGCGAAGCAGGCAGGCAAGATCCGATGGATCGGCGTAAGCACGCACCGGAACGAGCCCGAGGTGATTCACGCCGCGACGGATTCCAAGGTCTACGACGTCGCCCTGGCGGCCTACAATTTCCGCCAGCAGCACGCGGACGAGGTGCAGAAGGCCATCGCCAGGGCGGCTGGCGCCGGTCTCGGGATCGTGGGGATGAAATCCATGGGCGGGAATCGCGGAGGGGCGTATGCCTCCACCCAGATCGACGCCCGCGCATGCATCAAGTGGGTGCTCCAGGATCCGAACGTCGCAACCTTGATCTGCGGTTTCACCACTTTCGATCAGATGACGCTCGAATTTACCGTCATGAAAGACCTCACGCTGGCGGCATCGGAGCGCCAACAGCTCCGCAGGGCGTCTCTGGCGCCCGGTCTGTATTGCCAAGGTTGCGGGGCGTGCGTGGGCCAGTGCGTGAGCCAGCTTCCCATTCCCGAATTGATGCGCGCCCACATGTATCTCTACGGCTACCGGAACCTCATCGCGGCGCAGGATCTCGTGCTCTCCCTCGCCCTCCCCGCCGAGACGTGCGCCGACTGCGCCTCCTGTCCGGTGGTCTGCACGAACCGGTGGAGCGTGTCCGATCGGATCCGGGACGTCGCCCGTCTGCGACACGTTCCGGCGGATCTGATTGCCTAGCCAGACAGGGGGGTCGCGCATGAAGACGCGGAGCTCGCTCGTTCATATTCTCCTGGGTCTGATCCTCTGGGCGGGGCCGTCGGTGGCTGCCGATGGAGGGACGCCTTTCGCCTTTCCCGTCGTCAGAGGATGGAATCTGGCGGGCCAGCCGCAACTGTTCTCGCCTGACAACCTCTACGATTACATTGACGGCGGGGCCGATCTCTACTTGAAGTACGAGTTCGAAGAGCTGCAGGTGGCCGAGTACCGGAAGGACAAAGCGTCGGTCACCGCGGAAGTGTACCGCCATCGAGACGCGGATCACGCTTTCGGCATTTACAGCCAAGAACGCCTGCCAAGCGCCGACTTCCTGGCGGTCGGGACGCAGGGCTATTACGAGAGTACGGTCTTCAACTTCATCCAGGGTCGCTATTACGTGAAACTGAGCGGCGAGAACACCGGAGCCGAGGACCGGGAAATCCTGCTGGCCTTTGCCCGGCGGCTCTCCCAGGACCTGGCGGGGCCCTCCTCGTTGCCTGGGATCCTGGCGGCGTTTCCAGCGGAAGGGAAGCAGCAGAATTCGGAGAAGTTCATCGCGAAGGATTTTCTGGGGTACGCCTTCCTCCACTCCGGATTCACCGCCGACTATGAGCGGTCAGGCCAGAAGTACCAGCTTTTCGTGATGGCGGGTGACACGCCCGACGACGCGCGGACCATGCTGGGCCAGTATCTCAAACAGGTCCGGCAAGAGACGCACCTGGCGGAAGGGAGGTATCAGGTCAAGGACCCCTATCATGGCGACATGGTTCTCCTCTGGAAGGGAATCTACATCTGGGGGACGATGAATCTGACCGACCCCGATCTCCGGGCCGCGTATCTCACGCAATTCGAGGGAATTCCCACCCGCTAGCACCTGTGGTCCGCAACAACTCGAGGCGGTATCACGAAATGGTCCCGTAGGTACGCAATGGGGGACACGGCTGTTTCCCAGGCTGAATTGCTCATGTCCTCCTCGCTTGGCACTCGTCGGGGGAGCGCAGCTCGCGGCGGGATCCACTGGGATGAGTTCTGTTGACAGGCCGCTCGGCATCAGATATGACGTGGTCCGTTTGGTTCGACGGAGCCCCTTTGTATCCTGTCCCGATCCGTAGCCTCCGCGGGCATGCCTTTCCAGGGCTGAGGCGTGTTGCTTGAGGGAAAGCGTGCTTGTGTCTCTGATGCCGCATGTAGGTCCGGCTGGCGGAGTAGGGGTATGGCCGTTCGGCTCGTCGGGTTCTCACGGCAACGGCTGACAGCGGTGCGGGCCGCCCTGGCGCTGATCTGGTGCCGTCTGGCGCGACCCCCCGGCCCGATTCCCGGCGACTTGCAGGAATTCCTCCAGTCCATCCTCTCGGGCGTGCGACCCGAGGTGACGATCGTCTACGGTGGCGCGGACGGAGTCTGCGCCGTCCCGTTCGCGCGGACCGCCGGCTATCGCATCCTCGTCTG
>JBGPQZ010000207.1:0-5887 GCA_041489335.1 Methylomirabilia bacterium | reverse complement strand
GCACATGCTCGTCCCCGCGTTTCATCTCCAGGGCGCCGACCTCGTGGGCGAAGAAGAATGGACGCTCATCCACGAGCTCGCAAAGGAAACGGGTGCCACGCTCGTTGGGTATGCCGAACGCAACGTCTCCGGCGCGCTCCTCGACAGTGCGGCCGATCTGGTGGGGGCTGCCAAGTGGCTACGCACCCGGTAGGAGGCGATGCACCGCGCCACTAATGGGGGACCCGGCCAAGTACGACAAGCTGCGGAATCCGTTGCCATGTTACGCACGTTGTGGGAGCCTCGGGTCGACCATGCCCCGCCAAGCCCGCCTGGATGCCTTCCGCACTGCGTCCGGAATCTTCGACCGGCTCCTCCACCAGGTAAGGGGGCGGGGGCTCGCGCGCTGGCGGATCTTCCAGGGTCCTTCCGGGTTCCGTGTGGGTAGCCCCAAGATAGAGTGGGTCCCCAGGAGCCCGAGAACTCCTGCGGCCTCCAGACGCGGGTACAGGTCGAGGCCCCCGCAGTGGAAGAGGATCGCCGTCTTGTAGTGTTCGCGGTTCCGGTAGTAACCCAGGCATGCTATTGCTTCTTGACAGCGCTCCGCGTCCGGGATGTAATAGCGGCGGTCTTACTCCCATGGCTCTTCCTTCGATTCACGTTCAGCGGCCTCCGGGACAGGCCGGTTCGCTCCCTCCTGGCTGATCCCTCTCCGGTTGCCGAGTTGTCGGAGGTTCCACGTGGACGCACAGAGTCATAGTCTGTTTCGGCCCGTTCACAGGACGCGCGCCTCGATGGGGGTCGTGGAGCAGATCCGGGACCTGTTCATCGCGGGCCGGATTCGGCCGGGCGAGCGGTTGCCGTCGGAGCGGGAGTTGGCGGACCTGTTTCAGGTGGGGCGCACGACGGTGCGGGAGGCGATCCGCACGCTGGAGGCGCTGGGCCTCGTCAGCGCGCACCCGGGCTCCGGCACGTACCTGGTGGGCGCGCCCGACGCCCCACGGCCGGAGGATGCTATCCTGTCCCTTCCGTATGCGTCGTGGGACAGGCAGCACAAGCTGTTCGAGGTCCGGGTGGCGATCGAGCCGACCATCGCCGCGCTTGCCGCACGGCGCGCGAGCAGTGCCCAGGTGGAACGACTCGGTGCGGTGCTGCAGGAGCAGGAGGCTCGCGTGGCCTCCGGCGAGAAGGGGGTCGAGCAGGATACGCAATTTCACCATCTCCTCGCCGAGGCAACGGGGAACGAAGTCCTCCTGGACTTGCTGCGGAATCTGATGGACGTGTTGAAAGAGACCCGCGCGACGTTCTGGAGCAGGGAGGATCGCCCCCTGCGTTCCGTGAAGCAACACCGGCTGATCTTCCAAGCCGTGGAGTCGCACGACGCCGAGGCGGCCGAACGGCACATGCGCGACCACATTCACGAGGTGGAGGAGCTGGTGCTCTCCCTGCCGCACTGATCGGCCGGCGCCTCTGATCCGTTCAGGCCTTCTCGCTCTGCCTCTCCAGTCTCCTGTTCGCGCTCGCCAATTACCGGCTGCCCGATTGGCTGCCCGCGGACATCTACCTGCGGCTGGACCCACTGCTGGGGTTTTGCGCCGTCCTGGCCAGTCGTGAGTAGATCGGCCGGGCGTTCTGGGGCCTGGCCCTGGCGGCCGGCACGGACCAGGATATTCCCGACGGTCACCGAGCGTCCTCGCGAGGCTACCCCGCTTGACCGGAGATACTCCTTACGGTATAGTAAGGAACGAGTAGAACGGAGGACAGGATGGCGACGGCGACGCTGACCACGAAAGGCCAAGTGACAATCCCGCGCGATGTCCGGAAGAAACTCGGCGTGGATGCGGGCGACCGGGTGGAATTCGTGGAGACCGCCCCGGGGGTCTTCGCGCTGCATGCGGCGACGCGGAACATCGAGGAGCTCAAGGGGCTGATCCGGAAGCCTAGGCGGCGGGTCTCGCTGGCAGAGATGGATGCGGCCATTCGGCGACGGGCCGGGCGATGATCGGCCTCGATACCGACGTGGTGGTCCGATACATCGTCCAAGACGATCCGCGACAGACGACCGCCGCCACTGAACTGATCGAAGGGGGACTCACGCCCCGTCAGCCAGGGTTCGTCCCGCTGGTCGTGCTGTGCGAACTCGTCTGGGTGCTGGAGTCGTGTTATGACGCTGCTCGAGCAGAGGTCGCGCAGGCGGTTCGAGTGCTCTTGACCGCGAAGCAGATTGTCGTCGAGCAGCCCGCTATCGCCTGGAAGGCGCTCCGCGCCTATGAGTCGGGCGGGACCGATTTCGCCGATGGGGTGATCGTCGAGACGAGTCGGGCGGCGGGGTGCGAGAAGCTCGTCACCTTCGACCGGCGTGCCGCCAAGCTGCCCGGGGCGGAACTCCTGGCATGAAATCTGAGTTGCCATCGAGCAGTGTCGACGAAGGAAACCCCCTGGGGCGGGTCCCCAGGCCGGGGGGAGGATCCGGCGCATGAGACGCGGCTGCCAGGGGGAAAGAGGGAGTGACCCGGATCGCGGGAAGAGGTGGAGGGAATCTCTTTCAGGTTCCTACGGAAAACCAAGTTGCACTCGAATGGCGGTCTCGATACGGGCGAGATCCTCGGGAGCGAGTTGGCCGATCGGTGCGGTGAGTCGGAGCTTGCTCATGGGCAACATCTCCGATTGTCGCCTCTGCCCATTCAAGGGCCTCGGTCTCGTGGGCTTCGTCGGCTGCCATCTGCCGGTAGGCGGCATCGAGGTCCGACTGGGCGACGTGAGGGCGGACGAGGGACTCAATGAACCGGCTGATGCGACGGCGGCCAATGACGCGGTGAAGCCCGTCGTAGACCTGTGCATCCAACGTAATCGTGAGCCTCTTTTGCATGGCAGTCCTCCTATACGTGGAGTACACGTATAGTTGCACATCCAAACGGTGCAAGCAAGGGAGAAGTCAGGCTAGCCGACCGTTGCGGCGAAGCAGCAAGGATGATTCTGCGCAGGTGGCGTGATCGATGGGTTCCTCAGGGCAGCAGACGGCGGAGGTAGCCGAGGGCGCGGGGGATGCCCGTCTCCTCCGGCTCCGGCGTTTCGTACTCGAGGCTTACCCAGCCGGTGTACCCCGCCTTCCGGAGCGCCGGGATGATCTTGCCGTAATCCACCTTCTCGTCCGAGCCGTCCGGCGCCACCTGCCAGAACTTCGCGTGCACGTGGGCGACGATGGGCAGCGTCCGCTCGACCGACGCCCAGCCGTTGATGAAGTTCCCCGTGTCCAGGAGCGGCACCAGGGCGGGCGAGTTCACCTCGCGCAGGACGCGCAGAAACTCCTCGGCGGTGGGGGTGAAGGCGCCGTGGTTGTGGTTCTCGAGGCCCAGCCGCACCCCGGCGTGCCGCGCGAAGTCGGCGACCTCGCGCAGCGAGTCGATCATGGCGGGCCAGCGCTGCTCGCGATCCCCCTCGGGGGAGCCGGCGAAGACGCGGACCAGGGGGGCGCCCAGCTCCTCGGCCACCTCGACCCATTGCTTGACCTTGGTGACCTCGCTCTGCCGCAGCGTGGGATCCGCCCGCCCGAAGTCGTTGTGGGCGCCGACGCCGATGATCACGAGCTGAAGCTCTCGGGCCGTCCGCCGGAGCATCTTGAGGTACGCGCGCCGCGTCTGGGGGAAGTGGATGTCCTGCAGTTCCACCCCCTGGACCTGGAGATCGTCGGCGCAGCGCCGCAGGAAGCCGATCTGGTCCATGACGCCGCTGTCGAAGGAGCGATTGAACGACCCGCAGATGCAGCCGAGCTTCATGGCGCGAGTCCTTTCGGTGGGGTGATGCCGCGGAGCACCTGCAGCACCTGGCGGTGGAGCGCGGCGTTGGCGCTGCACACCAGGCTATACACCGCGCGCACGTCCGGGGTGAAGCGGACGGGGGCGCCATCCCAGCGCGTGATCACGCAGCCGGCCCGCTCCGCGATGAAGGCCGCCGAGTAGACCTCGGTGAGGGCCTCGTTCCAGGCCAGGTAGACGTCGATGCGGCCCACCGCCACGTCCACGAAGCCGCCCGGCCCGCCGTTGGGCAGGATGAACAGGGCCCGCTCGAACAGGGGGCGGAGGGCCGTGGAAGTCGGATAGAGGAAGGACGGCTTCTTCAGGTAGGCTTCGAGGCACGCCCCGTCCACCGCGGTCGTCCGGGAGGGGCGGACGGGGGCGGGTCGCGCCCCGGCCTGGCGGAGGCGGACGGCCCCCTTCGGGTCGGCCAGGACGATCTCGCCCGTGATGTGGTCGATCAGGCCCGCGGCCCGCGGTTCCCCCTCGCCGCCGTAGATCCCCAGGGCCGTGAACCAGTGGGCCGGGATGCCGCGGCGGTAGAGCAGGCTCCCGTCGAACGGGTCCATGATCACGTAGACGGGCTCGGATCGTCCGGCTCCCGGGCGGGCCACGAGGGCCATCTCGCCCGCCTCTTCCGACAGGAGGGTGCCCTGGACGCCGCAACGCCTGAGGGCCAATATCACCGCGCGCTCGGTGGCGATGTCGATACCGATGACCTCGGGATCCCAGGGGCGGTAACCCTCCGCCCGCCCGCCGACGACCCGCCGGCCCGCCTGCGGGGAGAGCCGCCGGACGACGGCGTTGGCGGCGCGCAGGGCCTCGACGAGGACGGCCCGCCAGGGAAACGACCCGGCCCGCTCAGCCGCCCGCGCCTCCCCCGTTTCGGCCTTCCCGCGCTGCTGCCTCACCATTCCGTCCCCTTGGCGTCGATGTTCCGCAGGACCTGGACGATCTCCGCCACCGTGTGCCCCACCGCCCGCTCCCCGAGGGCGCGCGAGATTTTGGAGGTGTCCCCCCGGACGCCGATCGGGAACTCGACCTCGGGGTGGGCCCGCACCAGGAAGCGGGAGAGGCGCGGCCTGGTCACGTTCGGCATCCGGTCCAGGTGCACCCGATCCTCGGCGAGGAAGAGCAGCTCGGAGGTCTCGATGGATCCCGCGTGCCCGTCGGTTCCCACCAGGCCGGCCTCCTGCCGGACGGGGTCCAGGAAGGCGTAGGGGCCGATGACCAGGATCAGGAGGCGGGGGTCGGCCTGGACGAGCGGCAGGGCCGCCTCGCGCAACGCCTCGTCCTGGCCCGACTCGGCGTGGCCCCCGATCAGGGCGAGCTTCCGCGCCCCGTGCCGGACGTACTCGGCGAGGATCTCGCGCACGAGGGCCGTGAGTGTCGGCGGGGTGAGCGAGATCGTGCCCGGAAAGTTCCGCATGGTGCGGCAGACGCCGTAGGGCAGGACCGGCGTCACGAGGCCGTTCACCTGCTCGGCGACCAGGCGGCAGACCTGCCCGCCGTAGAAGAGGTCGGTGCCGAGCGGCAGGTGCGGCCCGTGCTGCTCGATGGAGCCGAAGGGGAGGAGCAGCCAGCGGTCGTCCCGCATGGCCGCGGCGAACTCGTCCCGGGTCAGATCCGCCACGTGAAGCCGCTTATTGGTCATTCGGTGACGACCCAGGACCGGACCCGGGGCCAGCGGAGATGCACCGAGTCGCCCGCGTGGTACCGATGCCGGGCGTCGGCCTGCACGCGCAACTCCGCCCCCTCTCCCAGGGTCAGCCGGTAGTCCATCGTGTCGCCGAGGTAGGTCGCCTTCTCGACCTTCGCCGGGAACGTGTTGGATTCCAGGGCGGCGCCGGCCGGCAGGAGCTCGATCTCGTTCGGCCGCAGGAAGAGCAGGACCTTGCGTCCCGGGGCGACGTCGGGCAGGCTGGGCGTCTGGATGGTGAGTCCACTGGCGGCCACGCGCATGACCGGGCCGTCCAGCGCGGCGACGCGCCCCTCGAGGAAGTTGGACAGGCCGATGAACTCGGCGACGAAGCGGGAGTTCGGGGTCTCGTAGATCTCTTCCGGGGTCCCGAGCTGTTCCAGGCGGCCCCGGTTCATGATGGCCACGCGGTCCG
>JBGPQZ010000206.1:0-5921 GCA_041489335.1 Methylomirabilia bacterium | reverse complement strand
GTCCGCGTAGCGCCCGACCGCCCTTCATTCCGCATTCGCCCTCCGACTACCGGCGGGCGGCCGTGGATGGACCGCTGCCGGGGGTCGTCTCAGCAGATCCGTGGCAGTTGCTCGCCGCTGAGCATGTCCACGATCCGGCCGGCGCCGATCCGACTCTGCATCGTCACCAGCCCCGCGTCCTTTTCCCTCACGTCACCGATCAGGCAGGCGTCTTTCGCCAGCGGGCTCTCGTGCAGAATGTCGAGGGCCCGCTCAGCCTCCCCGGCGGGCAAGCAGCAGACGAAGCGCCCCTCGTTGGCCACGTAGAGCGGATCGAAGCCCAGGAGCTCGCAGGCTCCCTGGACGTCCTCGCGGACGGGGATGGCCGCCTCGCGGAGGTGGATGCCGAGTCGGGCCACCTCGGCGATCTCGATCAGGGCGCTGGCCAGCCCCCCGCGGGTGAGGTCGCGCAGGCAGTGGAGCTGGAGGCCCGCCCGGAGCAGTGCGGCCACCAGACCGGCCAGGGACGCGCAGTCGCTCTCGATGGTGCTCTCGAAGGCCAGGCCCTCGCGCACCGTCATGATGGCCATCCCGTGCCGCCCGATGTCCCCGCTCAGCAGGACCGCGTCACCGGCCCGGACGCTCCCCGGCGCGATGGTGAGCGGGTGCTCGATGATCCCGACCCCCGCCGTGGTGACGAAGATCCCGTCCCCCTTGCCGCGGTCCACCACCTTGGTGTCGCCCGTCACGATCGCCACGCCGGCCGCGTCGGCCGCCTGGCGCATGGACTGCAACACGCGCCAGAACGTGTCCAGGGGCAGGCCCTCTTCCAGGATACAGCTCGCGGAAAGATAGAGCGGCCGGGCGCCGGACATGGCCAGGTCGTTGACCGTCCCGTTGACCGCCAGCGTCCCGATGTCGCCCCCGGGGAAGAAGAGCGGCTGCACCACGTAGCCGTCGGTGGTGAAGGCCAGACGCACTCCGGAGACGTCGAGGACGGCACTGTCGTGGCGCGCGTTCAGGGCGGGGTTCGCGAAGGCGGGCACGATCATGCGCTCGATGAGCTGGTGCATCAGCTTGCCGCCCCCGCCGTGAGCGAGCAGGACGTGCGGGTAGTCCGAGAGGGGGATCGGGCAGCTCGGGATGAACTCCGGCCTGTCGGTCACGGGTGAGGACCTCCGGCGGGCTGCGGGACGTCCGGCCGGCCCCGCCGGTACCGGTAATAGGCGGCGCAGGCCCCCTCGGAGGAGACCATGGGGGCACCCAGGGGACGCTCGGGCGTGCAGCGGGTGCCGAAGGCCGGACACTCGTGGGGCCGGAGGACGCCCTGCAGGACGAGGCCGCTCCGACACTCGGAGGAGGCGTCGTCCGCGTAGGTGGCGGGGCCGAAGCGGCGCTCCGCGTCGAAGTCGGCGTAGGCCTCACGCAGGCCCAGGCCGCTTCGCGGAATCGTGCCCACGCCGCGCCACTTCCGGGGCACCACCTGGAACACGTCCCGGATGAGCTGTTGTGCGGTCGCGTTCCCCTCGCGCCGCACGGAGCGGGCGTACTGGTTCTCCACCTCGGCGCGCCCGGTTTCGAGCTGGGCGAGGCACATGGCGACCCCCTGCAGGATGTCCAGCGGCTCGAAGCCGGTCACCACGATGGGGACGCGATGCCTGGCGGCGATCGGCTCGTACTCGGTGTAACCCATGACGGCGCAGACGTGGCCGGCCGCCAGGAATCCCTGGACCAGGTTCTCCCGCGACGAGAGAATCGCCTCCATGGCGGGCGGGACCAGGAGGTGCGAGACGAGGAGGGAGAAGTTGACGAGGCCTTGCCGCTTGGCCTGGACGACCGCCATGGCGTTGGCGGGCGCGGTCGTCTCGAAGCCGACGGCGAAGAAGACCACCTGCTTGGTCGGGTGCTCGCGGGCGACCGTCAGGCTGTCCAGGGGAGAATAGACCACGCGCACGTCGCCGCCATTGGCCTTGACCGTGAGGAGGTCCCGGGAGGTGCCGGGGACGCGCAACATGTCGCCGAACGAGCAGAAGATCACGTCCGGCCGCGAGGCGACCTCGACGGCCTTGTCGATCAGCTCGGCAGGGGTGACGCAGACCGGGCAGCCCGGGCCGTGCACCAGCCTGAGCCCGGCGGGCAGGAGCTGGTCCACGCCGTACTTGACGATGGTGTGGGTCTGCCCGCCGCAGATCTCCATGATGGTCCAGGGCCGGGTGATCTGCCGCGCGATGGCGCGCGCATAGCGTTGCGCCGCCTCCGCGTCCCGGTACTCGTCCACGAACTTCATGCGGTCGGCCTCTCCCCCCCGGCGGCCAGATCGATCTTCCGGAGGTAGTCGAAGACCTCGTTGGCCTCCGCCTCGTCCAGGAGGCTGATGGCGAGCCCGGCGTGCACGATCACGTAATCCCCGACCTTGGCCTCGGGGAGGCAGGCGAGGTTGACCTCCTTGAGGACCCCGCCGAAGCTCACCTTGCCGGTGCGCTGGAGCGGGTCGTCAGCGCTGACGCTCATGAGCTTTCCGGGAACGGCTACACACATGCGGGTCACTCCTTCGAGCGGGCGGCCGCCAGGATCTGCCCCAGCGCGATCCCCCCGTCATTCGGAGGAATCCGTTGGTGCCAGTAGGGAGAGAATCCCTCGGCAGTAAGCCGGCGCACCGTCCGTTCCGTGAGGTATCGGTTCTGAAAACAGCCGCCGCTCAGGGCGACCTGGGCTTCGCCTGCGTGCCTGGCGACGGCGACGATCATCTCGGCCAATGCGTTGTGGAATCGGGCGGCCATCAGCGGGTTGGCCACTCCAGTCCCGAGATCGGACAGGACCTCCTGCACCAAGGGCGCCCAGTCGACGATCAGGGGTCCGTCTCCCGGCTCGAGCCGGAAGGGGTAGGCCTCATCCGTGTGCACGTCGTGAATGGCCCATTCCAGCTCCATGGCCGCCTGGCCCTCGAACCTGGTCGTAAGGCGGAGTCCGATCAGCGCGGCCACCGCGTCGAACAGGCGGCCGGCGCTGGAGGTGAGGGGGCTGTTGAGGCGTCGGACCAGCGCCTGCTGGAGGATCGTGCGCTCTCGCACCGCGAAGGATGCGACGGGGGCCAACTCGTCCCGGGCGAAGGTCTCGTCCCCGAAGAGCTCGTACAGGAGGCCGATGGCCGCGCGGCGCGGCTCCTTGATCGCCTGCTCACCGCCGGGCAGCCGGAACGTCCGCAGGTGGGCGGTGCGTGTCCAGCCGGCGTCCGTGACGCGCAGGAATTCCCCGCCCCAGATCGTCTGATCCGATCCGTACCCGGTTCCGTCCCATGAGACGCCCAGGACCGGGCCGTCGAGGCCGTTCTCGGCCATGCAGGAGAGGACGTGGGCGTAGTGGTGCTGGACGGAGACCAGGGGGAGCCCTCTTCTCTGCGCATCGCGCGTGGACAGGTAGTCCGGGTGGGCATCCGCCGCCACCTTCACCGGGGTGAGCTCGTAGAGCCGATGGAAGTCGTCCACCACGCGGTGGAAGGCGTCGAAGGCGTGGACCGTCTCGAGGTCGCCGATGTGCTGGCTGACGAAGACCTGGGAGCCGGACGAGACGGCGATCGCGTTCTTGAGGTGCGCGCCAACGGCCAGCAGCTGGGGGAGCGGCCGGAGAACGTGAACGGGAAGCGGCGCGTAGCCCCGCGCGCGCCGCAGGACCAGCTCCCGGCCCAGGAGCACGCGGGCAACCGAGTCGTCCACGTGCCGGGCGATGGGCCGGTCGTGGACCAGGAAGCAGTCCGCGATGTCGGACAGGCGCTCCAGGGCGTCGCGCTCGTCGGTGCAGATGGGCTCGTCGGACAGGTTGCCGCTGGTGGCCACAACGGGAATCCCCAGCTCCCGGAGGAGGATGTGATGCAGGGGAGTGTAGGGAAGCATCACGCCGAGATCGGGATTCCCGGGGGCCACCGACGGTGCCACGCCATCGCTCTCCGCCTCCGGGCGACGGCGGAGGAGGACGATCGGGGATTCGGGCGAGAGCAACAGTCGCTCCTCCAGTGGCGAGATCTCGCACCGGCCCTCGATCCAGGCGAGGGAGGGGGCCATCAGGGCAAGTGGCTTCTCCTCGCGCTCCTTCCGGGTGCGCAGCCGACGAACGGCGTAGTCGTCGCGGGCGTCCACGACGAGGTGAAATCCCCCGAGGCCTTTCACCGCCACGATCTCCCCGCGCCGGATCGCCAGGGCGGCCGCGCGGAGGGCAGCGTGGTTGCTCGACAGCGTGATCCCGTGGCCGTCCCACAGCTCGAGGCGCGGACCGCACGTCGGGCAGGCGTTCGGCTGGGCGTGGAATCGGCGATCCTCGGGGTTCTGGTATTCGTGACGGCAGGCCTCGCACATCGGAAACCGGGCCATCGTCGTGTTGGGGCGATCGTAGGGGAGAGCCTGAAGGATGCTGAACCGCGGCCCGCAATTCGTGCAGTTGGTGAACGGGTAGAGGTAGCGCCGGTTCGCCGGGTCGAACACCTCTCGCAGGCACTCCGGACAGGTCGCGATGTCGGGGAGCACGAGGGCAGTGCGCTCGCCGGCGCCGTCGCTCGTCCGGATCTCGAACTCGGTGAACCCGTGGAGGGGGAGGAGCGAGTATTCGAGACTCTGAATGGAGGCGCGCGGCGGCCGCTCCCGTTCGAGGCGCAGCAGGAAGGCGTGCAGGGTCTCCTCCTCTCCCTCCACTTCCAGGAAGACCCCCTGGGGAGAGTTCGACACCCATCCCGGCAGGGCCATCTCCTTGGCCAGGCGATACGCAAAGGGGCGGAAACCCACCCCCTGCACCGCGCCGCGAATCACGACGCGCAGCCGTTCTTTTGGCGATGCGGTTGGCATGTTCTCCTTGCAGGATCCCCGGTTGGATTGTAGGCGGGCAAGCAGGGGCGGGCAAGCAGATTGGGCTCGCTGGCGAAGTGGAATACAAAGTCCGGCGCCGCCCAGACGGGGAGCGGGGCTTCACCCCGCAGCCCCCCGCGCCTTTCCGGGGGAACGGGCCACGATCAGGCGAACATGCGGGCCACGTAACCCTTCAGATCGTGCGCGTTGATCTCCGCGCTGATGGCGTTGGAGATCTCGGTGAAGGTCGCTTTCCCCCCCCGCCTCCCGGTGCCGGCGGTGCGGCTGGTTGTGGGCCAGATTGGTGTGACAGAAACCGATGAACGCATCGATGAGAGGGGCTTCCTCGCCGGTCAGGACCTGCTTCACGACGAAGTCCTGATACATCGGCGATTCGGTGGCGAGGATCTGGGTGTTGTAGAGCTCGCGCCGCAGCCTCCAGAACAGCTCCGACCCTCGCTCCACCAGCCCCCCGTCCCTCCGAACCACATAGAAACTCCCCAGGAAATAGTTGAGGCGATTGAATACTTTATCTGACAGATGTAGTCTCCAGGCCCATGATCGGGCGGCCGAGTTGAGCAAGACGAACGGGGCAAGCATCGCAAGGAGAAGAACGCGTGCAGGTAGACGACAGAACCGTTGCGGGACTGATCCAGCGGGCCAGCCGTATCGCCGCACTCACTGGGGCTGGCATCTCGACGGCGGCAGGCATTCCTGACTTTCGCGGATCGCGCGGCCTTTACGTGACGCGGCAGTATGACCCGGAGAAGACGTTCGATATCGACTACTTCGACCGCGACCCCACCTATTTCTTCACGTTTGCACGGGATTTCGTCCAACTCGTGGAGCGAGTGCAGCCCACGTTCACGCACCGCTTTCTGGCAGAACTGGAAGGGCAGGGGAAACTTTCCGCCGTCATCACACAGAACATCGACGGCCTTCACCAGAAGGCCGGCAGCCGGCGCGTCCTGGAAGTCCACGGCAGCATCCGGCAGGCTCACTGCCGGGGCTGCGGGAAGGCGTACGGCTACGAGGCGATCAAGGCCAAGGTGCTCGGCGAAAAGATCGCGCGCTGCGATGCCTGCGGCGGCATCGTCAAGCCGGACATCG
>JBGPQZ010000205.1:0-5938 GCA_041489335.1 Methylomirabilia bacterium | reverse complement strand
TGAATCTGCGTAATCTGCGAAATCTGTGGTTGCCCCCCCCGCGCTCGTGCGCGCCATGCGGCTTGCCCCTGCCCGGTTAATCCAGTATCATCCGTCCCGCCGTCGACGCGTAGCCTGGGGGAGGGGAGCGTCACCATGGACGATCGGGACAAGCGTCTGCTCAACGTGATCCAGGCGGAGTTTCCCCTGGTCTCACGCCCGTTCGAGGCCCTGGGGGTTCCGCTGGACCTGTCCGGGGCCGAGGTCCTGGACCGGATCGCCGCGCTGAAGCAGCAGAAGATCATCCGGCAGATCGGCGGGATCTTCGACACGCGCAGCCTCGGGTACAAGAGCAGCCTGGTGGCCATGCGGATCCCGCCGAACCGGCTGGAGGCGGCCGCCCAGGTGATCAACGCGCATCCCGGCGTCAGCCACAACTACAAGCGAAACCACGCTTTCAACCTCTGGTTCACCGTGGCCGTCCCATCGACTGGCGACCTCCATTGGACGGTGGACCGCCTCCACGAGATGGCCGGCGCCGAGTCCACGCGCATCCTGCCGACGCTGCGCCTCTTCAAGATCGGGGTGCAGCTCGACATGGAAGGGCAGGGCGGGGCCGAGCGCGCCGAGTCCGCCGCAGGCGGGTACAGTGAGGCCCGCCGTCCGACGGCCGGTCGCGACGGCCTCCGCCCGGTGGACGTCGCCGTCATCCGCGAGCTGCAGGAGGATCTGCCGCTCACCCCGGAGCCGTACGCGCCCATGGCGGAGCGGATCGGGGTCCCGGAGGCGGAGCTGTTCGCGGCGGCGCGTCAGTTGCGCGCCCAGGGATACCTCCGGCGCATGGCCGCCGTCCTGCACCACCGCGAGGCCGGCTACCGGGCGAACGCGATGGGGGTCTGGGTGGTCCCGCCGGACCGCGCCGAAGGGGCGGGGCAGATCATGGCCAGCTTCAAGGGGGTCAGCCACTGCTGCCTCCGGCCCACCTACCCCGACTGGCCCTACAACGTCTTCACCATGGTGCACGGGCAGGCGGCGGCGGACTGCCAGGCCATCATCGACGCCATCTCGGCCGCCACGGGCATCACCGAGTACGCCCTCCTGTACAGCACCAAAGAGTACAAGAAGATTCGCCTCCGGTACTTCACGCCCGAGCTGGACGAGTGGGAAGCGCGGGTGCGGAACCGTTGAACCGTCAAGGCGCCAAGGGATGCGAGAAAAAGGCGATTTGGCGTTCTTGGTCCGGGGTTGAGTGGTGACTGCACCGGTAGTTGACGTCGGGGGCCTGACCAAGGTCTTCGGGCGGACGTTGGCCCTGGACGCGGTGGACCTCCGGGTGTTCCCCGGCGAGGTCGTGGCGCTCCTGGGGCCGAACGGGGCGGGCAAGACGACCCTCCTGAAGCTCCTGGCGACCGCGCTCAGGCCCACGGCGGGCGGCGGCAGCGTGCTGGGTGAGGATCTGCTCAAGGGACGGGACGCCATCCGGCGCCGGATCGGGATGATCTCGCACAACCACCACCTGTACGAGGAGCTGACCGCGGAAGAGAATCTCCGCTTCGCGGCCACCATGCACGGCCTCCGGGCCACGCGGGCGGAGATCCAGAAGGCCCTGGACGAGGTCGGGCTGGGCGAGCAGGCGACCTGGAAGGTGCGCACCTTCAGCACCGGCATGAAGCGGCGCCTGGTCATCGGCAAGATGGTCCTGTTCGCCCCCGAGCTCCTGTTCCTGGACGAGCCGCACAACACGCTGGACCAGGCGGCCATCGCGTTCCTCAACGCCTACGTGGCGGGGGTGCGATCGCGGGGCGGCTCGGCCCTCGTGGCCACCCACAACTTGAGCCGGGCCTACGACATGGCGGACCGCTTCGTCCTGATGCGCGACGGGGCGGTGACGTTCCTGGCGGACAAGGGCCCGCTGTCCTTGGAGCAGGTGCGCGCCCTGTACACGCGCTATGCGGAGAACGACGAGCCGGGCGCGAATGACCAATGATCCAATGACCAATGACGGAGGAATCCATTGGTCATTGGAAATGTGTCATTGGACATTGCAGACTGGTGGCTGATGGCTGGATCGAGCATGATGGCGGAGCTGATGCGGCGCACCTGGGCCATGACCTGGAAGGACGTCACGGTGGAGCTGCGCGCCCGCGAGCGCGTGAACGCCATGCTCTTCTTCGCGGCCCTGGTCCTCTTCATCTTCAACTTCGCGATGGGGCCGGATCAGGAGAAGCTCCGCGCCGCCGCTCCCGGCCTGCTCTGGCTGGCCTTCCTGTTCACCGGGATGCTGGGGCTGGGCCGCAGCTTCCAGGCCGAGCGGGAGAACGAGTGCTTCGAGGAGCTCTTGCTCACGCCGGGCGACCGGGAGTCGCTCTACTTCGGGAAGCTGTTCGGGAACATCCTCTTCATGCTGATGGCCGAGGCCCTGATCCTGCCCCTCTCCGCGATCCTCTACAACCTGGACATCTGGGCCTCCCTGCCCGCGCTGGGCCTGGTGGCCTTCCTGGGGACGGTGGGCTTCTCCGCCATCGGCACGCTGCTCGCGGCCATGACGGCCCACATGCGGGCGCGCGAGGTGATGCTGCCCCTCTTGCTTCTCCCGCTGACCGTGCCGGTGATCCTGGGATCCGTGCATGCGACGGGGGCGATCCTCGCCGGGCAGGGGCTCGGCGAGGCGATCCACTGGCTGAAGCTCCTGGCCGGCTTCGACATCGTCTTCCTGGTGGCCTGTCCGCTGGCGTTCGAGTTCGTGCTGGAGGAATGATGAACGCTCCGTCCCGCCCCAGCCGGATCCTCCGGGGCCTGGCGGGGCTCGTCCTGGCCGTCGGCCTCACGCTCGGGCTGGCGGTGGTTCCCCCGGACGCCGTGCAGGGGGAGGTGCAACGGATCATGTACCTACACGTTCCCTCGATCCTGACGGCGTACCTGGCCTTCACCGTCACCTTCGTGACGAGCCTGCTCTACCTGTGGAAACGGGACCTCCGGTTCGACGCCGTGGCGGTCTCCTCGGCCGAGATCGGGGTGGTGCTCACCGGCATCACCCTGGTCACGGGATCCATCTGGGGCAAGTCCACCTGGGGCGTCTGGTGGACCTGGGACGCCCGGCTGACGCTCACCGCCATCCTGTTCACGATCTATGTCGGGTACCTGATGATGCGGGCCTTCGCGGAAGACCCGCCCGCCGCCGCGCGCTACGGGGCGGTGCTGGCGATCCTCGGGTTCCTCGACATCCCGCTGAACCACATGGCCGTCCAGTGGTGGCGGACGCTGCACCAGCCGTCCTCGATGCTGCGGCCCGGCGGGCCGTCGGTGGATCCGGTCCTGCTTCTGCCGCTGCTCGTGAACCTGCTCGGGCTGATATTGCTCTACAGCCATCTTCTCCTGGAACGGATGCGGTTGGAGCGCATGCGCACGGAGGCCATGGCGCTCCGCCTCACGCGAGGGCGCCGTGGGTAGCTGGGGATTCATCGGGCTGGCCTACGGGGCGGCGGCGGTCGCCCTGGTGGGGTATTTTGTCTTTCTGCGGGGCCGGCTGCGGGAGGCCGGAGAGGAGCTCCGCGCGCTCACGCGCGAGGGGGGGCGGACGAAGCGATGAAGGGGCGGAAGCTGAAGTACCTGGTGGCAGGGGGCATCGTCCTCGCCGCGCTGGTGGGGCTGGTCTATTCGGGCATGAAGGAGTCGATGGTGTACTTCTACACGCCCAGCGAGCTGAAAGAGAAGGCGGAGGCGGCCCGGGGCCGGGCCTTGCGGGTGGGGGGCATGGTCGTGGAGGGCTCGGTCCGCTGGGATCCGCAGAACCTCTTGCTCAGCTTCGCGCTGACCGACGGCCAGAGCACCGTCCCGGTCCGGCACAAGGGGACCGCGCCCGATCTCTTCAGGGAGGGGGCGGGGGCGGTGGTGGAGGGAACCTGGGCCCCGGAGGGATACTTCCGATCCAGCACGATCATGGCGAAGCACTCTGAGGAGTACAAGGCCCCCAAGAAGCCGGAGACGTTGGAGGCGAAGAAGGAGCTGTTCAAGTCCCTGATGAAAGAGGAGAAGCGATGATCGCCACCCTGGGGGGCTTCGTCCTCTTCCTGGCCCTGGGGGTCACCCTCTACGGTGCGGCGACCTCGATCGCCGGCGCGCGCGCGGGGCGGGAGGACCTCCTGGCCAGCTCGCGGAACGCGATCCTGGCCCACTGCTGCCTGGTCACGCTGGCCATCGTCCTCCTGGAGTACGCGCTGATCACGTCCGACTTCAGCCTGCGCTACGTGGTGGGCAACAGCACCCGGGGGAGCCTCACCCGCTACAAGATCGCCGGGCTGTGGGGATCGCTGGAGGGCTCCATCCTGCTCTGGGCCTGGCTGCAGTCCGTCTTTGCGGCCCTTGTGGCGGCTCGCTACCACGACCGGCATCAGGCGTACCTGCCGTACGTCCAGGCGGTCCTGCTGGGGATCTCGGCCTTCTTCCTGATGGTGATGACGTTCGGGGCGAACCCCTTCGCCCGGATCTTCCCCGTCCCGCCGGACGGCCGGGGCTTGAATCCGCTCCTGGAAGTGACCGACATGCTCATCCACCCCCTGCTCCTGTATCTGGGATACGTGGGCTTCTCGGTGCCCTTCGCCTTCGCCATGGCGTCCCTGATCACCGGGCGGGTGTCGGAGGAGTGGCTCAAGATCACGCGGCGCTGGACGGTGGTGGCGTGGCTGTTCCTCACGGGCGGGATCTTCTACGGCGGCTGGTGGTCGTACCGGACGCTGGGCTGGGGCGGCTACTGGGCCTGGGACCCGGTGGAGAACGCCTCGTTCATGCCCTGGCTCACCGGCACGGCCTTCATCCACTCGGTGATGATCCAGGAACGCAAGCGGATGCTGAAGGTCTGGAACCTGGCCCTGATCACGCTGACCTTCTCCCTGGTGATCTTCGGGACGTTCCTGACGCGGAGCGGGATCCTGGGCTCCGTCCACGCCTTCGCGGGCGGTCCGGTGGGCGCGCTCTTTCTGGGGTTCCTGGCCGTCATCCTGCTCGTCTCGCTGAGCCTGATCGCCTATCGGTCCGATCGGCTGAAGGGGCACGGGGAGCTGGACTCCATCGTCTCGCGGGAGAGCGCCTTCCTCCTGAACAACGTGGTCCTGGTCGGCATCTGCTTCACGGTGTTCCTGGGGACGGTGTTCCCGCTCCTCACGGAGGCGATTCGCGGAGCCAAGATCAGCGTGGGCAGCCCCTACTTCAATCGGGTGAGCGTCCCGCTGGGACTGGCCTTGCTCCTCCTGATGGGGGTGGGTCCCCTCATCGCCTGGGGCCGCGCCTCGCTCTCCAATCTGCGGCGCAACTTCCTCAAGCCCCTGTCGGGGGCGGCCGTCGGGACGGCGATCCTCTGGGGCGCCGGCGTGCGGAAGGCCGAGGCCCTGGTCGCGCTCTTCTTCTGCTGCTTCGTTCTCGGGACCATCCTGTACGAGTTCGTGGTGGCCACCCGGACCCAGGCAAAGACGACGGGGGAGGGGGCCCTCCTGGCGCTCGGCGCGCTCCTGCTCAGGAGCCGGCGACGCTACGGCGGCCTCATCGTCCATCTGGGAGTGGTGGTGGCCGTCGTCGGGATCGCCGTCTCCTCGGTGTACAAGGTGGAGCGGGAGCAGACGCTCCAGCCGGGTGAGCGGCTCAGGATCGGCTCGTACGCGATCCAGTTCGACGGTCTGGAGGCGGCGGAGCGCCCGACGCACGTCCTGGTGTGGGCCAACCTCAAGGCGTTCAAGGGGGACAAGCTGGTTGCCGATCTGATGCCCGGGCAGCGGTTCTATCCGAACCAGCAGACGCCCTTCGCCAGCGTGGACGCGCGCTACCACTGGAGCGAGGATCTGTACCTGATCCTCTCCACGTTCGAGCGGAACGGGAGCTCGGCGACGATCAAGGCCATGATCAACCCGATGATCTCCTGGATCTGGGTCGGCGGCCTGGTGATCCTGCTGGGGGTGATCGTGGCGGT
>JBGPQZ010000204.1:0-5955 GCA_041489335.1 Methylomirabilia bacterium | reverse complement strand
GTCGGCGATGGCTTGCTCGATCTGGAAGGACTTCTCCACGCCCAGCGACTCCACGTACCGCGGCAACAGCGTCGGCGGCCCGCACACCCGGACGTGCATCCCTATCTTCTGCATGGCAAAGATGTTGGAGCGCGCCACCCGGCTGTGCAGGATGTCCCCCACGATGACCACCTTGAGGCCCGTGAGGGTCGGCCGCCGCTCCCGGATCGTGAAGAGGTCAAGGAGCGCTTGCGTCGGGTGCTCGTGGGCCCCGTCGCCGGCGTTGATGATGGACGCCTTGAGCAGCCGGGCCAGCAGGTGCGGCGCCCCCGGCACCGGATGCCGGATGACCACCACGTCCGGGTGCATGGACTGGAGGGTGAGGCCGGTGTCCTTCAGGCTCTCCCCCTTCACCACGCTCGACGCCGACGTCGAGATGTTGATCACGTCCGCGCTCAGCCACTTGCCCGCGATCTCGAACGAGGTGCGGGTCCGCGTGCTGGGCTCGTAGAACAGATTGATGACGGTCTTACCGCGCAGCGTCGGCACCTTCTTGATGTCCCGGGAGGCGATCTCCTTCATGGAAGTCGCCGTGTCCAGGACCAGGCCGATCTCCTCCGCCTCCAGCTCGCGCACGCCTAAGAGATCCTTGCGTGTCCACCCCATGGGTCACCTCCGGACCGGGATCGCCCTGCCGCTTCGCCGATTCGCCTAATCCGTCGCATCCGTCGCGGCCCGCGTCACGCGGGCGCGCTCGCCCGGCGTGTCCGTCGCCTCGTAGATCACGACCCTATCCACTCCGTCCTCTTCGGCCATGAAGACCTGCACCGCCTCCTGGTGGGAGGTCGGCACGTTCTTGCCCACGTAGTCTGCACGGATCGGGAGCTCCCGGTGGCCGCGGTCCACCAGGACCGCCAATTGGACCACACGAGGCCGCCCCAGGTCCATCAGGCCGTCCAGGGCCGCCCGCGTGGTCCGCCCGGTGAAGAGGACGTCGTCCACCAGGACCACCTTCTTGTCGTCGATGGAGAACGCGATCTCCGTCCGCCGCACCATGGGCTGCGTCGCCGCCCGCCCGAAGTCGTCCCGGTACAGGGTGATGTCCAGCGTCCCCACGGGCACCGTGGCCTTCTCGATCTCCGTGAGCTTGGCCGCGATGCGCTGCGCCAGCTCCACCCCGCGGCTCCGGAGGCCGATCAGGACCACGTCCTCCACCCCCTTGTTTCGCTCGACGATCTCGTGGGCGATGCGGGTCACGGCCCGGGCAATGCCCGGGGCATCAAGGATTTGGGCCTTCTCGCGTCGCTCGTTCATACGGCCTCCAGGCACAAAAAAACCTCCTCGCCACTCCGGGCGAGGAGGTTGTTGATGTCTATCGGCGTCCGCGAAATCACCATCGGCTCCTTTGCGGACCTCGCAGAGTCCGCTTAAAAGGTGAGGTATTCTTACCAGAACTCAGGCTGCTGCGTCAAGCGTAAAGATACAATGGCCACCAGAGGCACAAGGCGCACAAGGAATTCACCCTGCCTCTTGTGGCTATCCGCCCGGGTTCTCACAGGGCGCGGAGGATCTCCACCGGCGCGAAATCATCCGTAAGGGTGGGGACGTCCGACACCTCGATGGGCAACTCCAGGAGGTGGGCGGCGTACTCGGCCAGATCGGAGGCCGGCACGAGCTTTCCTCCCAGCCGCCCGGCCCGCGCCACCAGCTCCCCTCGGTCGAATGCCGTCTTGTCCTGCGTGGCGATCAGGATGATATTGATCTCGCCGAGTGCCCAGCCGGCGTTCATGTCATAGGTCGGGACGGTGTACACGGTCGGGAACGACTCGGCAAGCGTCCGGTACATCGAGCGGAAGAACGCGCTCTGCGGCCCGCGCAGGCTGCCGATGATGTTGGAGACCACGACACCCCCGGGGGCGAGCCGGGCCGCGACCTCCCGGTAGAATTCCTTCGTCGTCAGGTGGAAGGGAATGGTGTCCGAGTTGTACGCGTCCAGGAAGATGAGGTCGTACTTCTCGCTGGCCTCCTGCATGAAGCGGCGCCCGTCCTTGGCATGCAGGCGCATCCGGGCATCCTCGGGAACCTTGAAATACTCCTTGGCGATGCGGACTACCTCGGGGTCGATGTCCACCACGTCCACCGTGAGCTGGGGAAAATCGCGGTGGAGACGCTTGGGGAACGAGCCGCCGCCCAGCCCCAAAATCAGGGCGCGCTTCGGCTCGGGCGTGAGCGTGAGGGCCACCGCCAGGAAGCGCGTGTAGCGCAGCTTCAGCTCCCACGGATCCATGAGCAGCATGGCGCTCTGGCGCAGGTTCTCGAAGTCCATGTAGCGGGTGTCGTCGGACTCGGCCACGCGGATGTGGTTGTAAAACGAATCCATCTCCAGGAGGAGGCCCGATTCGCTCGCCTGTGTCCGCGCGTACCAGACCATGGTGGCGAGCAGCGCGAGCACGCACGCGGCCGTGACACCCGCCCGCACGACGCGGCCGCGCATCAGGAAGATCCCCATCGCCACCAGGAGCAGGGTGAGGCCCAGCCCGTGCACGATGTTCGCCACCCCCGCCACCGCGATGAGGTAGAAGGCCGTGACCAGCGTGCCCAGGATACTCCCCGCCGTGGAGACGGCGTACAGTCCGCCGGCCGTCTCCCCCACCGAAGAGACCGCCTGGGCCTGCAAGCGCACGGCGAAGGGCGAGACCGTCCCCAGGAAGATGCTGGGCACGAGGAACAGGAGGAGGCAGGAGAGCAGCGGGCCCAGTCGCGCCCCCATGTCGCTCGCCGCGATGGCGCGATTCAACCCGGGATAGATCAGGGGAAGCAGCGCGACCAGGACGCCCGGGATGGCAATCAGGACGGCGAGCACCGACAGGCGCGGCCGCCGATCGGCCAGGATCCCGCCCAGCCAGTACCCCAGGCTCAGGGCCGCCAGGACGACGCTGATGAGGCTGCCCCAGACGAAGATCGAGTTGCCGAAGAACGGGGCCAGCATCCGGCTTCCGACGATCTCCAGCGCCATCAGGACGGCGCCGCAGACGAAGACCACGGTGTAGAGCAGCCAGCGGCTGCCGGCCGGTCGGCCGGTCGGTTTTTCGGCGTGCTCCTCGTGGCGAGGATGAGCGGATCGTTTGGGCATAGGAGTCCTTTCTCGGTGGTGCAGCGTGGTTACGATCGCACGCGGGAACGTCCGCGGTACGGAACCTCCAGGTACTGTCGAGCCAGATCTTTGGCCAGACCCTCGGTCTGCACGCGGAGCGCCTCGCGGTAGCGCCGCACGGCCTCGTCCCGATCACCGGTGAGGTCGTGGATCATGCCCGAACGAGTCCACGCCCAGGCGGTGACCCACCGGTAGCGTGGAGGCGTCGGAGCCTCGATCGCGCGCCGGAAGAAGGTCAGGGCCGTGGCGTACTCCCCGCGGTCCATGTAAATCTTGCCCATGAGTTGCTGGTGTCGCGCCGCCAGATCCCCGCCGAAGTGGGGGCGCCCTTCGGCCAGGTGCCGCCCGACCCGCCGCGCAATCTCCAGCGCCTCCGAGAACCGGCCCAACTCCGAGGCGGCATGGGCCGTCGCGAAGTAGAGGTCCGGGTTGCCGGGGTATCGCGGGAGGAGGTCCTGGCCCAGCCGCCAGGCCTCGGCGTACTTCTCCTCCTGCCCCGCATACAGGCGCAGCAGGGCCACCCGGGCTGTCATCTTGAGATAGGTGCCCTGCTCCGCGACCCGCTCCACATCCTGGAGGCCCTGTGCCGCATCGCCGGGAGGCAGCACGATCGTGACCAGCGGCTTGAGCAGGGCCGGCAGCCGCCCCAGGGCGAAATTGTAGAGCCCGATCCCGTAATACGCATCCACCAGCGCGGGGTCGAGCCGGAGGGCCTCCTGGAACCGGCGGTGCCCGTCGCGCAGAGCCTGCCACGCCGCCAGGTAGTTCTTGCGCGCCCCATCGGCCAGGGCCTTGCTGCCGTGCACGAGCCCCAGGAGCAGTTTTACCTCGGCATCCGCGGGGTAGGCGCGCTCCAGCGCCTCGGCGGCCCGGACGGCCTCCGCGATCTCGGCGAGGAACCGATCCAACTCGGGCACCGGGTCGTCCGCCTCCTCGGCCCGGGCCAGCGTCACCAGGCCAAGGCAGAACCGCCCCGCCGCCTCACCCTGGGGGAGGTCGAGGAGGTGCCGGCACTCCCCTTCCGCCCGGTCGAGATCCAGGTCTAGGATGAGGTCGCTGGCGCGCAGCACGGCGGCCCGCACCGCCGGCGCCCCGTCGAAGGCCCACGCCACCGGGGCGAGAACCCAGGCCGCCAGGACGGCGGCCAGCATCGTCCCCAGGCGAACCATGCGGTACTGTATGCCGACGCCTGCGTCCATGTCAACGACGCCTGCATTGACGCTGGCTCCGCCTCCGTGATAGCCTTTGCGGACATGGGGAATTGGTGGAGTGGTGGATCGGTGACCCAGGCCGGACGTCGGATGATCGCAGGCGTGCCCCGCCTAATTCACTAATCCACTCATTCACTAATCCACCGGTTGCCCCGCTCATGGATCACTCATTCGATTGCCGCGCAATCTGAGGAAACCGATGACTGCCATCGCCAATCGTGTGATCGCGGCACTCGACGTGCCGACCCTGGACGAGGCGACCCAACTGGCACAGCGTATCGCCCCCTATGTGGCCGCCGTCAAGATCGGCAGCCAACTCTTCACCGCCGAGGGGCCGCGCGCGGTGCAGGCCATGCACGCACAGGGCCTCCGGGTCTTCCTGGATCTCAAGTTCCACGACATTCCGAACACGGTGGCTGGCGCGATCTCGTCGGCGATCGGATTGGGCGTCTGGATGGTGAACGTCCATGCCAGCGGCGGCCCCGCCATGCTCAAGGCTGCGGCCGAGGCGGCCGCGAAGGCGCCGGCCGAGAAGCGCCCCCTGGTCCTGGCCGTGACGGTCCTGACCAGCCTCTCGGAGGCCGACATCCAAACGACCCTCGGCACCACGCGCACGCTCCCCGATCAGGTCCGGCATCTCGCCAGACAGGCGCGCGAGGCCGGCTTGAACGGCGTGGTCGCCTCGCCGCAGGAGATCGGCCTCATCCGTGAGGCGTGCGGATCCGCCTTCCTGATCGTCACCCCGGGCGTCCGGCCCGCCGACGCGGCGCTCCACGACCAGCAACGGGTCCTGACGCCCGGTGGGGCGGTCCGCGCCGGCGCGGATTACGTGGTCATCGGTCGCCCCATCCTTGCGGCATCCGACCCGGTGGAGGCCGCGCGGCGGATCGCTCTTGAATGCGGAATGGGGAATGCGGAATGATGAATTGCGCAATACCATTCAGAATCCGCCATTCCGCGCTCTGCACTCCCCATTCCGCATTTGTAAGAGGTGTTGAATGTTCACCGATGCCGACAAGCAGTTGGTCAATGACCTGTACGAGATCCAGGTGCTCAAGTTCGGCGAGTTCAAGCTGAAGTCCGGCGCCCTCTCGCCATTCTATGTGGACCTGCGCGTCATCATCTCGTACCCAGAGATCCTGCAGGCGGTGGCCCGGCGGATCCTCGAGATCATCCGACCGCTCCACTTCCACCGGGTCGCCGGCATCCCGTACGCCGGCCTGCCCATCGCCACCGCGGTCTCCCTGGCGGGCAACATCCCCCTGCTCTACGCGCGGAAGGAAGCCAAGGACTACGGCACCAAGCGGGTGATCGAGGGGAAGTTTACGCCCGGCGAGGTCGTGGTCCTGATTGACGACGTGATCACGGACGGGGCGAGCAAATTCGAGGCCGCCGAGCCGCTCATACAGGCGGGCCTCACGGTGCGGGACTTCGCCATCTTCCTGGATCGCGAACAGGGCGGGGCCGACCGCCTGCACGAGCAGGGCTATGCCCTGCACAGCGTCCTCAAGATCTCGGCCGTGCTCACCCACCTCAAGGACGCGGGTCGGCTCGCGCCCGACCAGTACGCCCGGTGCATGGACTTCATCGCGACCGTCCGATTCTAACCCT
>JBGPQZ010000203.1:0-5986 GCA_041489335.1 Methylomirabilia bacterium | reverse complement strand
GGTATCTAATCCCGTTTGCTCCCCTAGCTTTCGCGCCTCAGTGTCAGAAACAGGCCAGAGAGCCGCCTTCGCCACAGGTGTTCCTCCCAATATCTACGCATTTCACCGCTACACTGGGAATTCCGCTCTCCTCTCCTGCCCTCAAGTCCGGCAGTATCGGACGCGTATCCTCGGTTGAGCCGAGGGCTTTCACCTCCGACTTATCGGACCACCTACGCGCTCTTTACGCCCAGTAAATCCGAACAACGCTCGCCCCCTACGTATTACCGCGGCTGCTGGCACGTAGTTAGCCGGGGCTTCCTTCGGTGGTACCGTCAATCCACCCCTGTATTAGAGGAGCGGAGATTCGTTCCACCCGACAGGGTTTTACGACCCGAAGGCCTTCATCACCCACGCGGCGTCGCTGCGTCAGGCTTTCGCCCATTGCGCAATATTCCCCACTGCTGCCTCCCGTAGGAGTCTGGGCCGTGTCTCAGTCCCAGTGTGGCCGGTCACCCTCTCAGGTCGGCTACTGATCGTCGCCTTGGTGGGCCGTCACCCCACCAACTAGCTAATCAGCCGCAGGCCCATCCCTCAGCGAGAGCCGCTTGCGCTCGCCCCCTTTGGTCCCCCGAAGATGCCCCCGGGGGACGTCATCTGGTATTAGCCCACCTTTCGATGGGTTATTCCTAACTGAAGGGCAGGTTGCCCACGTGTTACTCACCCGTTCGCCGCTTTACTCATCCCCTTGCGGGGACTTTCTCGCTCGACTTGCATGTGTTAGGCACGCCGCCAGCGTTCGTTCTGAGCCAGGATCAAACTCTCCGAGTATATCTTGCCTCTCAAATGAGAGATCTCGGACCACTCCGTCTTGGCGGACGGAGGTGGAATTGTGCGTGTGTCCACCCACAAGCCCGTAGCAATGATATTCTGTTGTCAGAGAACACAAATGGCGGGCCGAATTGCATCCCGCCATTTCCATCTAGAACATCTTGGCCGGATCCCGCTCTGGCCTTACCTGGCCGCTCCGGCCGTGGGACAGTATATGTACCACCAGGCCGC
This sequence comes from Methylomirabilia bacterium, assembly GCA_041489335.1. Taxonomy (GTDB): domain Bacteria; phylum Methylomirabilota; class Methylomirabilia; order Methylomirabilales; family 2-02-FULL-66-22; genus 2-02-FULL-66-22. Next base: position 4,945 of record JBGPQZ010000203.1, on the reverse strand, counting down.
TATACTGTCAACTACTTTTTCTAGATTTTTTCGAGCGAGAACGGACCGGACTTGGCCCTGGCCGTGACTGACCTTTCCGGTGAAAACCGGGTTTTCTACCACCACGCCTCTTGACTGTCAAGAGAATTCCACGCGCGAAGATTTTGCCCACCCCGTCATGGCGCCAACACCATGAAGAACCGGCGCTTGCCGACCTGGAGTCGTCGCTCGCGGTCCAGGGAGATGCGTGCGTCCTCATCCTGGATCGCTTCCCCGTCCACCTCCACGCCGCCCTGCCGAATCAGGCGGCGCGCCTCGGAAGCGCTCGCGGCCGCGCCGCAGGCGGTGATGAGCCGTACGATCCAGATGCGCCCGTCCGCTTCCAGCGCCTCCGCCGGGGGTCGCACGGTGGGCGCGTCTTCGGGGAACACGCGCGCGCTGAAGGTCCGCGCGAACCAGCGGGCCGCCTCCTCCGCATCCTTCGCCGAGTGGTACTGCGCCACCAGGGCCGTGGCCAGGCGCAGCTTGGCGTCGCGGGGATTCGCGCTGCCCGCATCGAGGCCGGCCGCGATCGCCCGAATCTCCTCGCGCGGGATAGCCGTGGCGAGCGTCAGGTAACGCACGATGAGCGCGTCCGGGATGGACATGGCCTTCCCGAACATGGTCTGCGGGGGCTCGTCGATGCCGATGTAGTTGCCCAGGCTCTTGCTCATCTTCTGGACGCCGTCGAGTCCCTCGAGGATCGGCAGCGTCATGATCACCTGCGGCTCCTGCCCAGCCTCGCGCTGCAGTGCCCGCCCCACCAGCAGGTTGAACTTCTGGTCCGTCCCCCCCAGCTCGACGTCCGCCCTGAGCGCGACGGAGTCGTAGCCCTGCAGCAGCGGATAGAGGAACTCGTGGAGGCTGATGGGGCGGCCCTCGGTGAAGCGCTTCTGGAAATCGTCCCGCTCCAGCATCTGCGCCACCGTGTACTGCGCCGCCAGCTTGATCATACCCTCGGAGCCGAGGGTCTTGCCCCAGCGGCTGTTGTAGTCGATGACGGTGCGCGCGGGATCCAGGATCTTGAAGATCTGCCGCTTGTACGTCTCCGCATTCTGCTGGATCTGGGCCTCGGTCAGAGGCTTGCGCGTCTCGGACCGGCCGGTGGGGTCGCCGATCCTTCCGGTGAAATCGCCGATCAGGAAGATGATCTCGTGCCCGAGCACCTGGAACTCGCGCAGCTTGTGGATGACCACCGTGTGGCCGACGTGCAGATCCGGCGCCGTCGGATCCAGGCCCAGCTTCACCCGCAGCGGCGTCCGGGTTTCAAGGGACCGACAGAGCTTCCGGTAGAGCTCCTCCTCCACCAGGAGATCCACACACCGGTCCTCGAGGATGGCGAGCTGTCGTCGCGCTTCTTGTTCGATTCCCTGCGAAGTCATCACGAGCTCCTCGATTGAATGGCGGTCGTGGTTTGTACCATAGGAGGCAACCTGCCGCAACCGGAAACGCCGGGCCGTCCGGTCTTCCGACCGTGGCTCCACAGACCCGCGCCCAGCTCGGGACGCCCCCGCCTGCTTTTCGGATGCAGGCCGGCGCGGCGCCCCGCCGCCCGCCTCACGGGAGAGGACACTAGGCACTGTTCCGGGCCTGTGTTATAGTCACGCCACCATGGCGCCGCCGGACCGTGCTCGGCCATCTTATGCCCGCCGCCAGGCCTTTCGCCGCCGCCTGGTGCTCATCGCTTTCTGGACCCTCGCCATCTTCCTGGTCGTCGGGTTCGGCGCCGCCGCGGGGGTCTTCTTCGCCTTCCTGCGCGATCTCCCCAGCCTGGACAGCCTCGAGGAGTACCAGCCCAGCATCGCCACCACCCTTTACACCGATCAGGACGAACCGTTCGCCTCCTTCTACGAGCAGCGCCGCATCCTGGCCCCCCTGGCCAAGATCCCCCTCCAGCTCAGGCAGGCCGTGCTGGCGGTGGAGGACGCGGGCTTCTACGAGCACCGCGGCCTCTCGCCCCGGGCCATCGCCCGCGCCCTGGTCATGAACGTGCTGGCCCGGCGCAAGGCGCAGGGTGGGAGCACCATCACTCAGCAGTTGGCCCGCGCCCTCTTTCTCACACCCGAGAAGAGCGTGGCGCGGAAGGTCAAAGAGGCCCTCCTCGCGGTGGAGATCGAGCGGCACTACCCCAAGGACCGGATCCTAGAGATGTACTTCAACCAGGTCTACTTCGGGCACGGGGCCTACGGGGTGGAGGCGGCGGCCCAGACCTACTTCAAGAAACCGGTGGGGGAGCTCACCCTGGCCGAGGCCGCCATGCTGGCCGGCCTGCCCAATGCCCCCACCCGCTTCTCCCCCATCGTGGATCCTGCCCGCGCCCGGCGCCGGCGCGATCACGTCCTGAACCGGATGGTGGATCAGGGATTCATCACCCGGGCGGAGGCGATTGTCGCCAGCCAGACCCCCTTCAACGAGATCCTCTTCACGCGGGTCGGGGCCGTAGCCCCCTACTTCGTGGAGCACGTGCGGCAACTCCTGGAGGAGCGGTACGGAGCCTACGCCCTCTACAACAGCGGACTCAAGATCTACACCACGCTCAACCTGAAGATGCAGCGCGCGGCCGAAGAGGCGCTGGTGGGCGGTCTGCGCGAGCTGGACAAGAGCCGCGGCTTCCGGGCGCCCACGGCCAAGGCCGAGGGCGCGCGGGGACGCATCGGCCCGTACACCCCGCGCGTGGGCGAGATCCTGCCGGGCACCGTCCTCAAGGTGAAGCCCAAATCCCTGGAGGTGCAGCTCGGCCGCTACAAGGGCGAGATCTCGTTCGAGAGCCTCAGCTGGACCAACCTCAGCCATCCGGCCGAGGCCTTCCGTGAGGGGGGCCCCGTCCTGGTCCAGATCCTCGCCGTGGACGAGAGGAAGAAGACGGTGGAGCTCATGCTGGAGCAGGACCCCGAGTTGGAGGGGGCCCTCCTCGCCCAGGATCCCAAGAGCGGCGCCATCAAGGCCATGATCGGCGGCTACGATTTTGAGCGGAGCAAGTTCAATCGGGCCACCCAGGCGAAGAGGCAGCCCGGCTCCGCCTTCAAGCCCTTCGTGTACGCCGCCGCCTTCGACCGGGGCCTCACCCCTTCGAGCATCATCGACGACTCCCCCATCAGCTTCCACACCCGCATAGGGGGGGAGCTCGTCGAGTGGTCGCCGCAGAACTACGACCGGAAGTTCCACGGGCCCACCACGCTGCGCCGGGGCCTGGAGAATTCCGTCAATGTGGTCACCGTGAAGCTCCTGCAGCAGGTGGGCGTGGATCAAGTCGTCAAGATGGCCCACCAGATCGGCGTAGAGAGCGAGCTGCGCCGCGAGGTGGCGCTCGCCCTCGGCGTCTCCGAGATCACCCTGCTGGAGCTGGTCTCGGCCTATGGGGTGCTGGCGAACGGCGGCGTCCGCGCCGAGCCCTTCGCCATCCGCAAGGTCACCGACAGCCAGGGCCGGACGCTCGAAGAGCACGTGGTGGAGCCGCAGGAGGTCCTGCGGCCGGAGACTGCCTACGTCACGGTGAGCGTCATGAAGGGGGTCATCGAGCGGGGCACAGGCGCGCGGGCCAAGGTCCTGCAGCGCCCGCTCGCCGGGAAGACCGGCACCACCTCCGAGGCCACCGACGTCTGGTTCGTCGGCTTCTCGCCGAGCCTGGTGGCTGGCGTCTGGGTCGGCTACGACGTCAAACGCTCCCTGGGCTCGGCGGAGACGGGCGGCCGCCTGGCCCTGCCCATCTGGATCCAGTTCATGCGGAAGGCCCTGGGTGATGCGCCACCCGAGGACTTCCCCCTCCCCGAGAACGTCGTCACCGTTCCGGTCAACCACCTGACCGGCCTCCCCGCCGCCCCAGGCGAGCGGGGTATCATTCTGGAGTATTTCATCAAGGGCACAGAGCCCCGGGGAACCAATGCCGTCACGCCCAGCGGCCGCGTTCGTGCCGCCGAGGCGGCTGCCCCGCCGCCCATTCCCCCTGCGCAGCCACCGATCTCTTCGCCCACCATCCCTCGGCCCCCCGACGGGTAAGCGGGCGGGCGTCCAGACGGCATCACACCATAGGAGCATGCATGCACACCGAAGAGCCATTTGGGCGACGCGGGTTCCTCAAGGCCGCCGGAGGGGCCTTGGGCCTCTTCGCGGTGGCCACCCATGCCGCCTCCGCCATGGCGGAGGCGGCGGAAGGCGGCGCGCCGCCGGTCAAGCGCGACCCGGCACAGCTGGAACGGCTGCTCGCCGAGATGGACGCCAAGGGGTACCAGTACTGGAGCGTCCCGAGGAGGGACGGCGAGTTCCTGCGCTTCCTGGTGAAGGCCACCCGCGCGCGGGAGGTCCTCGAGGTCGGGACCTCACACGGGTTTTCGGCGATCTGGATGGGGCTCGGGTTAGAGGAGACCGGCGGCCGGCTGACCACGATCGAGATCGACGCGGCACGACACGACTTGGCGCGCAGGCACCTCCGCGAGGCGGGGCTGTCGCAGCGCGTGACGCTCATCAGGGGCGATGCGCACCGCGAGGTGGCGAGGCTCCCGGGGCCGTTCGACTTCGTGTTCCTGGATGCGGACAAAGAGGGGCAGGTGGACTACTTCAACCAGCTCTACCCGCGGAAGCTCGTCCCCGGCGGGATGCTCGCCGTGCACAACGCCATCCACCAAGCCGGCTCCATGCGGGATTACCTCGACATGATCCGGACGCATCCCGACTTCGACACGGTCACCCTGAGCGCGACGCTGGACGACGGCTTTTGCCTGGGCTATCGGCATCGCGCCTCCTGAACCGCAGCCGTTCCGCCGACGCCCCCCGCTTCCCCGGGCCGCCTACCTCCGCGGCCCGGATTCCAGCGCAGACAGAGAGGCCTTCCATCACAGTGGATTCCACCCATGTCGGCGATGCCCGGCGTGGCCGCCAGAAGCGCGAGGGCGCTCGCAGTCAGCAGGCCGATTGCCACCCGCGTCAGGCT
>JBGPQZ010000202.1:0-6024 GCA_041489335.1 Methylomirabilia bacterium | reverse complement strand
GGGGTGACCGGACCCGAATCGGCCAACAACGCGGCGGCGGGCGGCGCCCTGATCCACCTCTTGTGCCTGGGCATCCCGGGCAGCGGCACGACCGCCATCATGCTGGGCGCGCTGCTCATGATAGGCCTGCAGCCGGGCCCGCTGCTCTTCGTGCAGCAACCCCAGTTCGTCTGGGGCCTGATCGCCAGCATGTACATCGGCAATGTGATGCTGCTGGTCTTGAACCTGCCCCTGGTGGGCATGTGGGTGAAGCTCCTGGACGTCCCGCTCTACCTGCTATTGAACTTCATTATCCTGTTCTCGTTCCTCGGCGTCTACACCATGAACAACAGCGTCCAGGACCTGTTCATCATGGTCGGCTTCGGGGTGATCGGCTACCTGATGAAGCGGCTGGATATCCCAGCCACGCCCATCATTCTGGGCATGGTGCTAGGCAAACTGATGGAAGAGAAGATGCGCCAGTCGCTGGTCATCTCCGACGGCAGCATGATGATCTTCCTCAACCGGCCGATCTCGCTCTGCCTGCTGATCCTGGCGGCGATCTCGATCACCAACCCGTACTGGCCGCAGATCGGCGCCGTCGCCCGGCGGCTGTTCGGCAAGCCGCAGCCGGCCTAGGCACGGTTCTCTCCGCCGGATTCACAAAGGTCCGACAGGACCCTGGAACCCGCCGGGCCTTTTCCGTTCAGCCCGCTTGTCGCCATTCTGAATCTGTGTAATCTGCGGAATCTGTGGTTCCCTCCACCCCGCTTCCCCCCCTTCCCCGCCTCACGACCGTCGGGGAGGGGGCAGCGCGAAACCGTCGTCGTCCCACAGGCGGTTGCGCGGCGGCTTGACGGTCTCGCAGCGGATGACCCCCTGCAGGCAGAGCGTGGAACGCCACTCGTACTTGAGGTAAATCTTCTCCGCCGCCGTGGCTTCCGGATCGAACGATACGATCCGCACGGGAGAATGTTCCTGCCTGCCGAAGCCGGTGCCGGGGCCTTCCGCCTCGGACTTCGCCGCAGGGGCGTCCCGCTGCGGCGATTTCGGCGGGGCCGAAGAAAGGTCCGCGGGCTCCTCGCGCCGCGGCACCTCCGGATAGACCGCCACGGCGATCACCCCCATCGCCGACTCGTCGTGGAAGGCGGCGGCGTAGGAGTCGGCAACGTCGGTAAAATAGAACCGGTTGATGCTGTCGAGGCTCGTGCGCCAGCCCTTGAACTCCCCCTGCCCGTATGGCTCCAGGATGTACATCCGCTCGTCATTGCGCAGATCCGATTTCTTGCCGGAGATGATGTTCCTTCCGTCCACCGCCACCACGACCCCGACCCGCCGGTTCAAGAGGTTCCGGACAAGGATGCTGTAGTGGTCCCCCTTCACCGCCTCCGCGTACACCTTCCGGGTCGGGAAGCGGGCCGCCACCGGGTACAGCGGCAGCAGGCTTCCGTTGTCCGACCGGATCTGGACCCCGACGGCATTTCCGGTGATCCCGGCCCAGGCGCCGGTGGGCAGCCCCATGAGCAGCACGAGCAGCAGACAGATTCTCATCGGTCCCTCCTTGTCTGGATCGGCGTTGCGCCGTTCTGGTCCATGAGACACGGGAGACGCGGAAAAAGTTCCCGGTTCCCCTCTTCAATCTAAAGCCCGCATTCCGATCCGCAGATTACGCGGATTCACGCAGATTCCGAGCGAACGGAGGTCGGGATCGCTCAAAGGCAAAATCCGCAATACAAACACGACGTCCCCGGAGCAATGACGCCGGGGACGTCGGAAGTGCTTCAGAGATTTCCAGGACAAGGCACTCAGCCGGCTGCGGTCATCCCGCCACCCTGGTCGCCACCAGGTCCCCGACCTCCGTCGTGGAGTAGCCCATCTGGCCGGCCGCCAGGTTCCGCACCTTGTTCGCCGTCACCCACATGACGGCCTCCTCGATGGTGCGGGCCGCCGCCGACTCGCCCAGGGTGTCCAGCATCATCCCGCCCGCACAGATGGCCGCCAGCGGGTTGATCACGTTCCGGCCGGCGTACTTGGGGGCCGAGCCGCCCATCGGCTCGAACATGCTCACCCCCTCGGGGTTGATGTTGCCGCCGGCGGCGATGCCGAGCCCGCCCTGGGTGATGGCGGCCAGGTCGGTGATGATGTCGCCGAACATGTTGCCGGTGACGATCACGTCGAACCACTCGGGATTCTTGATCATCCACATGCAGGTGGCGTCGACGTGGTAGTACTCGCGCTTGATGTCCGGGTAATCCCGGTTGCCCATCTCGTGGAAGGCCCGCTCCCACATCTCGTACATATACGTCAGCACGTTGGTCTTCCCGACAAGCGCCAGCGTCTTCCGCTTGTTCCGTCGCCGGGTGAACTCGAAGGCGTAGCGGAGGCAGCGGTCCACCTGGTGGCGAGTGTACATGGCCGTCTGCATGGCCACCTCGTGGGGGGTGCCCTTCATCATCACCCCGCCCGCCCCGGTGTAGACGTCGCCGGTGTTCTCGCGCACCACGATGTAGTCGATGTGCTCCGGCCCCTTGTCCTTGAGCGGGCACTCCACGCCCGGGAAGAGCTTCACCGGCCGCAGGTTGATGTACAGGTCCAGGTCGAAGCGCATCTGCAGGAGGATCCCCTTCTCCAGGATGCCGGGCTTGACGTCGGGATGCCCGATGGCGCCCAGCAGGATCGAGTCGAACTTCCGCAGCTCCCGCAGGACGGAATCCGGGAGGATCTCCCCCGTCTTCAGGTAGCGCGCGCCGCCGAGGTCGAACTCGGTCAGCGCGAGAGAGAAGCCGTGCTTTCTCTCGGCGGCCTTCAGGACCTTCACCGCCTCCCGGATCACTTCGGGTCCGGTCCCGTCCCCGGGAATCACCGCGATCTGGTGGCTCTTCTGGCTCATGGTCGTATCCCCTCATCGCTGGACAAGTGGTCGGTGGCCACGCCATCAGGTGCCGAAGGGTCGCTCTTCGCCCCGGCCCCGGCGAGTGCGAGGCAAACTACCAGCCTGCAGGGTGAGTGTCAAGGAGATGCCGTCGCCGGAGGTCTTAGCGCATTCCGAATTCGTTCCCCCTTGCTGTATGCCCCCCTACTCCCATGCTCCCCTCCAGCCCTCTTCAATTCCGCATTCGCGCATTCCGAAATCCGAAATCAGGTTGCGCTTGACTCCCTTTCCTCGGGGCGCTAGCTTCGTTCCGACGTTTCGTCTCGCAACCCCCGTCCCGGGAGAGGCCATGGACAGAGCGCAGCTCAAGACCCTGGGCCTGGCTTTCGGCCGCAGCATCTACTCGGCCTTCAAGACCGTGGTGATGTATTCGGTGGATCACCCCGCGTCCGAGCGGGCCCTGCAGCAGGCGTACGATACCCTGAGCGCCCTGCTGGCGCAGGCGCCCCAGTTCACCTTCGGCTTCATAAACCACCGCCTGATCCTGAACGACCTCCTGACGGACGAGCCGTTGCTGCGCCCGTTCGAGGCGGAGCTTACCCGGCGCGGCATCGCCACCATCACCTTCACGGGAGGGATCAGCCAGGTCGAGTTGAAGCGGGCGCTGAGCCTCCTGGCCGCAAAGCCGAAGGCCATCGAAGGGGCGGGCGGCATCCAGGCGTTCCTCGCCGCGCATCCCTTGAGCGGCGCCCGCGTGACGCTCGCCAAGAAGGAGGAGGGCGGGGACACCGTGCTGGAAGGGGACACCGAATCCATCCTGAAGGGCGAAGCCTCGCGCGGCCAGGGGCCTGGGGGAGGGTCGGGGGGCGGGCAGGCCCTGGAGGCCCTGCTGCAGTTCGCAGGGATGGAGAGGGAGTCCGGCGCCCTTCTGAAGGGCCACGAGATCCTGGACGTGGCAGGCAAGGCGACCGAGGCCGCCCTCCTGGGCCAGACCACGGATCCCCAGGGGGTGGTGGAGGCCCTGAGCCGGCTGGTGGAGGAGGTGACCCCCGAGAGTGTGCTGTCCGCCTTGCCGATGGGCAAGCAGGCCGCACTCCGCGGACGGCCCGCGGCGGACATTGCGGCCGACGTGGTGGAGGATGTGACCGCCGGCCTGGTGGCCAATCGTCTCGCCTCCGCCCCCGCGGGGCCCGCGGCGGCGGCGGCCGAGAGCGAGGCGATCCGGGTCATGACGCTCGGCCTCAGCATGACGCGGATGGCCGACCGGCTGCTCCAGAAGCTGGGACGCATGCTCGAAGAGGCCAACCTGCCGCCCGAGGTGTTCGAGCGGATCCGGCAGGGCATCCTCTGGAGCGGCCTCTCGCAAGAGGAGAAGCGCAAGCAAATCCTGCAGGTGACGGAGTACGACGACCAGGCGTTCCGGCGCCTGCTCGATTACGTGAAAGAGTGCCTGCAGGCGCGGAAGATCGACCAGGCCGTGGAGGCGGCCACCCACTATTTCGGCTTCCTGGACGGGTCCTCGGCCGCCGTGCGGGCGGAGCTGCCGCGCTCGCTCGAATTGCTGCGGGCCATGGCCGAGCCGGCGACGCTTCCCTTCCTGTCGAGCATCGCGGAGCGCCTGGGCGGGGCGTTGCTGGACGAGGCGCGCCTTCTCGACCGGGAATGCCACGCGCTGGTGGCCGACAGCCTCGTCAGCGTGGTCCAGATGGCGGCGCCCCAGGGCGACTTCGATCTGGCCCACCGCGCGGGCGCGGCGCTGGAGCAATCACGCGCGCGCGACCAGCGCGAGCACGCGGAGTGCTGCGAGAAGGCGCTCGTGCGCCTGTTTCCCCCCGAGGCCGCGGGGCGGTTGATCGACCTGTACATGGAGAAGCGGGGCGACGCCGGGCTGACCAAGACGACCCTGGAGTTGCTGCGGTGGATGGGGCCGGCGAGCGGGGAGGAGGCCTTCCGCCGCCTCGTCGAGGAGAAGGTGACCCCCAACCGCATGCTGCTGCTGCGCCTGCTGACGCAGCTGGGGGCGGCTGGAGTGGAGGCGGCGCGGAATCGGCTCGCCGACGAGCGCTGGTACGTGGTGCGCAACGCCTGCGTGGTCCTGGGGGATCTGGGTGACCCCGAGATCGCGCGGGACATGCACGGCGCGCTCCGGCATGCGGACGGCCGGGTGCAGCAGGCGGGGGTCACCGCCCTCGTCAAGAGCCAGGCCCCCGAGGCCACAACGGCCCTGGCGGACGCGCTCCCGGCCCTGGAGGCGCGCGTCGCGGAGCTGGCGCTGGACGAGCTCTCGTTCCGGAAGGACCCCGCCACGATCGACGGCCTGGAGAAGTTCCTCCAGCTCAGCAAGGGGACCAAGCCCGGGGCGCTGGAGAAGGCCGTCTACGCACTGGGGGTCATCCACGCGGAGCGAGCGGTCCGGGTGCTGGGCGTGGTGCTGGCGGACACGGGCCAGGTCCCGCTGGTGCGCCGGGCCGCGGCCGACGGCCTGCTGCGCAGCACGCAGCCCGTGGCGCGGCGCCTCCTGGAGGCCTACGTCCGCGTCGCCCCGAACGAACCCGTCGCCGCCTCGATCCAGCGCGCGCTGCAGCGCACTGCCCCCCGCTGACCCCGCCTTGGGACCCGGAGATTGCGCAGCTTCAGGAAGACTGCAGAGGGGCAGAGGAACAGGGGAGCGGAGGGGCAGAAGACCCGATCCGCGCCGCGGGCCGCGCCGCAACCAGCTGCTGCCGGCGGCCTTCCGAAGAACCGCTGCGTTCGCGTGGAGCGCCACCGCCTGAGACCGGATTTTTCACCGCAAAGCTCGCAAAGAGCGCAAAGGGGGACGAGACAGAGAGATTCGCCCTCGGACGACGGTCCCGAATTGTGTTGGCCCCCACGGGGGACATGCCGCCGGACCCCTTGAGATCTTTGGTGTTCTCTTTGCGTGCTTGGCGTGCTTTGCGGTTCAACTGCATTGTTTGGGCTGAGACGGGGAGGCGGGCGAGCGTTGCCTCGATCCTCCGAGATGCGACTACGCGGGGGGGCAGACCGGACCCGGTCGAGCAGGTCGGCGCGAGGCATGGGGCTTTTCCTGTCGTAGCTCAGTGAAAATGTCCGCCCCCACCTCGCGCGCCCAGCGGAGTGGCGCGGGGCGGGGGCGGTTCACCGGCGCTTCCGGGCGCGAAGTTGGCCGGGGT
>JBGPQZ010000201.1:0-6033 GCA_041489335.1 Methylomirabilia bacterium | reverse complement strand
TCCACGTCCGTGTCCTCGATTCGGAGGATGAACGTCCCGTGGAGGGCGCGCGCCATCAGCCAGTTATAGAGCGCCGTCCGCACCCCGCCCACGTGCAGGTACCCGGTGGGGCTGGGGGCGAAGCGGACGCGCAATCGTCCTGTGGTCGCCTGAGTCATGGGGGTCTCCCGAACCGATTGCCGATCGCGTTCGCCGTCCTCGCCGCCCGGAGAGCGCCCGACGGCGAAGGCTGCTATTCTGGCGCAGTGGCCAGGCGGGGTCAAGCAGAACCCGCGCCGGCCGCGCCCGGGTTGGCTTTGTCGGCCGCAGAGCCGGAAGGCGCACCGGCCGGAATTTCCCCTTGCGTTTTGACAGGCACCGCACATAGAATCACGCCACTTGCCTTACCGGCGTCCCGGTTCGCCTTGCGGGGACGGCCCGCCGGGCCGCGAGGGCTTTCCGCCCGCGCGAGGAGCGGTCGTCCGAGTTCTTCGGTGATCCTGGCGACAGCCTGCGGCTGCCCAGGGGAGGCGTGCGAGCACTATGGCTCAAGTGACGCTGGAAAACATCAGCAAGTCGTTCGACTCGGTGCAGGCGGTGCGCGACGTGAGTCTCGTCATCCAGGACAGGGAATTCGTGGTCCTGGTCGGCCCCTCGGGCTGCGGCAAGTCCACCACGCTCCGCATGGTGGCCGGCCTGGAGGAGATCACCGCGGGCACCATCAAGATCGGGGACCGGGTGGTGAACGATGTCCCACCCAAGGACCGAGACATCGCCATGGTGTTCCAGAACTACGCCCTGTACCCCCATATGTCCGTGTACGACAACATGGCCTTCGGCTTGAAGCTCCGCAAGTTCCCCAAGGCCGAGATCCAGCAGCGCGTCCAGGAGGCGGCCGAGATCCTGGGCATCCAGGAGCTCCTGCAGCGCAAGCCGCGCGCCCTCTCCGGCGGCCAGCGACAGCGCGTGGCGGTGGGCCGCGCCATCGTGCGCAAGCCCCAGGTCTTCCTCTTCGACGAGCCGCTCTCCAACCTGGACGCCAAGCTGCGCGTGGCCATGCGCGCCGAGTTGAAAAAGCTGCACGACCGGCTGCAGGCTACGGTCATCTACGTGACCCACGACCAGGTCGAGGCCATGACCATGGGCGACCGGATCGTGATCATGAAGGACGGGCTCATCCACCAGGTCGGGGCGCCATTGGAGGTGTACGCGCAACCCCAGAACCAGTTCGTGGCCGGCTTCATCGGCTCGCCCGCCATGAACTTCTTGCCTTGCACCGTCACCGAGAGGGACGGGCAGCTCTTCTTCACCCGGCCCGGCCTCAACTTGGCGGTCCCGTCGAGCCGGGCCAAGGCCCTGGCCGCCTACAAGGACAAGCCGGTGACCGTGGGGGTCCGGCCGGAAGACATGCACGAGGCTATCCCCCAGGATCCCGCCAACAGCTTCTTCGAGGCCCTGGTCGAGGTGGTGGAGCCGATCGGGCACGAGATCTACCTGGACGTGACGGTGGGCGACGTCGAGGTGGTTGCCCGGGTGAGCCCGGACAGCCCGCCGAAGGTCGGCCAGAAGATCAAGCTCTCGACCATCACCGAGAAGCTGCACGCCTTCGACCCGCAGACCGAGAAGGCCATCGGCTAGCACCCACCCGATCGCGTCCGCATCTCCTCCCGGCGCTCTTTCCAGGGCGCCGGGATTTTTTTCCCCACGACGGGGCCCGAATCAACCGCCAAGGCGCCTGTCTGCATTCGTGCATTCCGCATTCGTCATCCCCTGCTCCTCTGCTCCTCTGCCCTCGACCTGCGCGGCCAGCGCCGCCGCGCGCTCGACCAGCGTGCGGATCTCCTCGAAGCCCTTCTGCCAGAAGCCGGGATCGTGGAAGTCCACCCCGAGCGACCGGAGCAGGGCCTCGGGCGCATCCGACCCGCCGGCCTCCAGGACGGCGATGTACTTCGGCACGAAGGCGGGGCCCTCCTCCTTGTACCGCCGATAGAGGGAGAAGACCAGCAGCTCTCCGAAGACGTAGCTGTAACAGTAGAAGCGGGAATGGATGAAGTGCGGGATGTAGGACCATCCCCAGCGGTACCCCTCCGCGATCTCCATGGCTTCCCCGTAGTAGGGCCGGTTGGCCTCCAGCCAGAGCTGGCCCACCGCGTCCGCGGTGAGGCGGCTGGCCTTGCGGCGCGCGAAGGCCGCCTGCTCGAAACGCGTCAGGACGGTCTGGCGGAAGACCGTGGCGCAGGTGTCCTCGATCTTCCCGCAGAGGAGCGCCAGCTGGATGCGGGGGTCCGTCTCGGTCCGGAGCAGGTGATCGAAGACCAGGAACTCGCCGAAGACGGAGGCGGTCTCCGCCGTGGTGAGCGGGGTGTCGTAGTTGAAGAGGGTCTGCTTCCTGGCCAGCCAGCCGTGGATCCCGTGCCCCAGCTCGTGGGCCAGGGTCATCACGTCCCGCAGATTGCCCGTGTGGTTGCAGAGCACGTAGGGGTGCAGCGCCGGTGAGGGCGAGGCGCAGAATGCCCCGTCCTGCTTGCCCGGCCGCACCTCGGCGTCGATCCAGCGCCACTCGAAGAACTGGCGGGCGACGGCCGAGAAGGCGGGCGAGAAGGCGGCGAAGGCCTCCAGGACGAGATCCCGCGCCCGCGGGAAGCTCACGCGCGGCAGCTCCTGTGCGATCGGGGCGTACTGGTCATAGAGGGCCAGCCGCGGCAGGCCAAGCAGCCGCGCCTTCACCCGGAAGTAGTCCTGCGCCAGGCCGTAGTTCGCCTCGGTCACACTGAGCATGCGCTCCACCGCCTCCGCGTCGATCTCGTTGCCCAGGTGGCGGACCGCCATGGGGTGGGGGAAGCGCCGCAGCCGATCCACCGTCAGGTGGTCCTGCACCAGCGTGTCGTAGACGAAGGTGAGCACGAGGTGGTGTTGCGCCAGGACCTCGAAGAGCGCGGCGTGGGCGCGCTGCCGCACCTCCCGCTCCGGCTCATGCAGGAGGGACAGGACCTCGGAGAGCGTCAGCCGCTCCTCCTTGCCGTTCCGCGTGAGCGGGAAGCAGAGGCTGGTCGTGAGCTCGGTGAAGAGCCGGGCGAAGGCGCGCGGGCCCGTGTTGTCCCGCTCGTTGAGCAACTGCTCCTCCGCCTCCGAGAGGGTGTGCGGCTGCATGCGCCGCGCCTGCGCGAGGTAGTGGCGGTATCCCGCCAGGACGGGATGCCCGACGAGACGCGCGGCCGCCTCGTCCGGCACCTCCAGCCACTCCAGGTCGAAGAAGAGGACGAGGTTGCCGATCTCGGTCGCCGCGAGCTCCACCCGCTCTCGGAGATCCCGGTGCTCCGGCCGGGTCGTGTCCGAGGCGTACAGGAGCGACGCGTAGGCCGAGGCACGCTCCAGGTCCCCCTGCAGCGCCTCCAGCTCCTGGATCGCGGCCAGGAGGTGCTCCGGCTGCGGGCCGCCGGGCACCTCGATGGTCCCCCGGTAGCGGCGGGCAAAGACCTCCGCGCGCGCCAGGCAGTCGCGGAGCGTCGCCGCGAGCCGGGGATCGTCGGGGGAGGCGAACAGGTCGCTCAGGTCCCACCGAACCCCGGTGGCACGGAACGTCTGGCTCACGCGCTGGTCTCCTCGTCGGGTACGGGCCAAGGGGTGGCGGATCGAGCGGATCGGCGGGTGCAACCGGCGCCGCCGCGCCCCTGCAGCCCGCCCCGCCTGGAAGCATTCTAGGGGGGGAACCGCAGAAAGGCAACTGGCACCGCGGCGCGCCGGGCTTTTGGCGGCAGGCGCGATATGCTATGCTGCCGCGCAGCAGGAGACCCGTCTCCGGAGAGGAGGCCCGTGCGCGACATCCCGGCGCCGCTTCGGCGGCTCCTCAAACAGGTCAGCCGCTCCTTTTTTCTCAGCATCGCCGTCCTGCCCGGTTCGCTGCGACGGCCGATCGGCGTCGCCTACCTCCTGGCCCGCGCCGCCGACACGGTGGCCGACACCCGGATCGTCCCGCGACCGGATCGCCTGCGCATCCTGGATGGCCTTCGCCAGGCGCTGGATGCCCCGGCCGGCTCCTCGGCTCCGGACCTCACCGGTGCGCTCACGGGCTCGCAGTCGCCGGCCGAGCGGGCGCTCCTCCTCCGGCTGGACGAGGTCTTCGCCGCCTTCGCGGAGCTCTTGCCGGGAGATCGGCGGGGGGTGCGCGACGTGGTGCAGAGGCTCATCCAGGGCATGCGGACGGACCTCACCACCTTCCCGGGCGAGACCGAGGCCGAGCTCGCCGCCCTCGAAGCGCGGGCCGACCTCGACCGCTACACCTACTTCGCCGCCGGCTGCGTGGGGGAGTTCTGGACCGAGATGACCATGGCCCATCGCCCGGCCTGCCGGGCCTGGGACGGCGACCTCAGGGGGCGCCAGGGCAGGCGCTTCGGCCAGGCCCTCCAGATGACGAACGTCCTCCGGGACCTCGCCCAGGACCTGCGGATCGGCCGCTGCTACGTGCCCCGGCAGGAGCTTCTCGCCCACGGCCTCCGTCCCGCCGATCTGCTTCACCCGGGAAGCCTCGAGCGATTTCGCCCGCTCCTCGCCGATCTCCTCCGCCTGACACTCACCTACTATGCCGAGGCGTGGGACTACATCGCGGCGCTGCCCGGCACCGAGGTGCGGATGCGGCTCGCCTGCCTCCTGCCCGTCTTCATCGGCCTCGCGACCCTCGACCGGATCGCTTGCGCCCGCGGGCTGCTCGACCCGGCGGTGCACGTAAAGATCCCGCGGTCCACGGTCCGCGGCATCCTGCTGCGATCGGTCGCCGCCCTCGGGAACGGCAGCGCGCTCGCCGGATATCACCGCGGCCTTCGCGCCGCGGTGGAGCGTGCGCTGGGGCCATGAGGCCCGCGAGGCAGGCAGACCCGGAGAGGGTCCGCGCTCACGCCTGGGTGTCGGGGCGCGTGCAGGGGGTTTACTTCCGTGCCTATGCCGAGGACGAGGCGGCCTTCCGCGGCGTCGCGGGTTGGATCCGGAACTGCCCGGACGGCCGCGTGGAGGCGGTCTTCGAGGGACCGCGCTCGGCCGTGGAGGCCATCATCGTCTGGTGCCAGCGGGGCTCGCCGGCCTCCCGGGTGACGGGGGTCGAGGTCGCCTGGGAAGCGCCGGAAGGTGAGCGCGGCTTCACCGTACGTGCCTGAGGTGTCCGAGGGAGGAAATCGTGTGCCCCACTGAGCCAGTTCCGCGCCTGACCGGCATTCTCGAAACCGTCCTGTACGTGGCCGACCTCGAGCGGGCGGAGGGCTTCTACCGCGACGTCCTGGCGCTCAAGCAGATCGGGAAGGAAGCCGGCCGCCACGTGTTCTTCCGCGTGGGATCGGGCGTCCTGCTCTTGTTCCGCGCCGAGCGGACGCGGCAATCCGGCCGCCTGCCTCCCCACGGGGCCGACGGCGCAATCCACGTCTGCTTCACCGTCGCCCCGGACGAGTACGAGACCTGGAAGCAGCGCCTCCAAGGCCATGGCGTCCCCATCCAGCAGGAGGTGGCCTGGCCGCACGGCCGGTCGTTCTTCTTCCGGGACCCCGACGGCAACCTGCTCGAACTGGCCGACGCCGATCTCTGGCCTCGCTGAGGCGCTGCATGTCGCGACGGAGAGTCCGCTGTCCGCAGTGCGGCCGGTGGTACGCCTGGGGGGCCACCGCCTGTCCGGCCTGCCATGTGGGCCTGGAGCTGTTCTCGGACCCCGAGCCGGACCCGCAGCCCCTCGCCGTCTTCGAGACGGCGGACCGCTTCTCCCTCGAGATCGTCGTCTCGCTGCTCGAATCCTACGGCATCCGCTGTCAGATTCTCGGGCACGACGACGCCATCCATCTGGGCGCGGCCTCGGCCGGATTCTGGCGCGTCCTGGTGGCGGCCGCGGACGAGTCGCTGGCTCAGGAGATCCTGGATGCAGAGATCGGGCCGGATGCAGCCGACAGCTAAACCTGATTATCCGGGAATGGGAATCCACCAGGAGGAGAAGCGGTATTCGGTATTGTTCGGATCGAAATCGCGAAACCCGAGACCGGGGTTCAGGCGGAGATCCGCGTAGGTGTAATCCTCCACCAG
>JBGPQZ010000200.1:0-6036 GCA_041489335.1 Methylomirabilia bacterium | reverse complement strand
GGTCTTCAGCGTGATCCGCTTGAAGCCCAGTCCGCGGAGCCGCGCGCACTCGGCCAGGAAGCTCTCCTCCTCGATGAAGCCCAGCCGGCTGTGGCGCTCGAACTGCTTCAGCGCCCCCTCCTTGAAGGCCGCCTGGACGACCGGGTTGGACGGGTCGGGCGTGACGATGTAGCCGCGCCGCTGCAGCTCGAGCGCTCGATCCAGCGAGTTCACCTTGATCTCGCCGCCGATGCACTTGGCCCCCTGGCCCCATTTCAACTCGATGGTCTGGAGGCCGTGCTTGTTGACGACGTACTCGGCGACGCCCAACCGCGTGTCCTCGACGTTCATCTGGACGAGCATCTCGCCGTAGCCGCGGTGCCAGCGCTTGTAGATCTCGATCCGGCGGTCCATGTCGGGGGCGAAGCTGATCTTGCCCTGCGAGTCCAGTTCCAGCTTGGGGTCGATGCCGCAGACGTTCTCGCCGCACACCACCGTGATCCCGGCCACCCCGGCCCCGGCCGCAAAGTGCTCCCAGTTCCGAAGGGCGACCTCGGTCGAGCCCAGGGCGCCCGTGAAGACCGGGGCCAACATGCGCACCTTGACGTCCCAGCCGTACGCGGCGGTCGTATCCACGCTGGGGAACGTACAGGTGTCCGGATTCGCCTCCATGCCGGGCGGGAGCCCCTCGGCCCCCAGAGCGTACCCCTGGATGTTCAGGTGCGAGTAGTCCACCGGGTAGTTCTTGTCGCCGCCGGCCGTGATCTCGCCAAACGGCCCCGGATAGATCAGCTCGCGGCCGCGGAAGGTCGCCTGGAACACTTCGCAGTTCCCGCGGCAGCCGTCGATACATCGCGTGCACAAACCCGAGCTGGGCACGACGCTCCGCGAGCGGTTGGACGTCTGGGACACATCATTCGAATTCGGCTGTTGCAGATTCACGACGCGCTCCTCCTCCCTGGATGCCGTTCCCCGCCGCCGGAGGCGCTCCGCTCCGGCCGGAACCCGACTTGGGTGATAGCCTTCTGTCGACCCCTTCGACCGCTCGTGGTCACCTCCTACCACCCGGCCGCGCCCGGGACCGTGCCTAGCGAATGCCTGTCTTGAGTCCCCGCATCTGCCAGCGGGCACACTGAAAGCCGCGGCCCAGCTCGCACCAGACGCAGGTGTCGGGGGTGTTCTGGGCCATGCTGCGCTGCGATTCGCACAGGCCGCAGATCCCCGGCGCCTTCTGCGGGCCTGGACAGGGGGTCACCGTCATCGGACAGACATCGATGCAGGTGTGGCACCGCTTGCAGGAACTCGGCCGAGTGTTGAACGGCAGCGCCACGTGGCGGTCGTGACCCCGTCCGACGAAGCCGAGGGATTTCGACTGCCAGACCTCGTCGCAGACCCGCACGCACCGCCCACAGAGTACGCAGGTCTTGTTACGCATCGGGTAGCGGACCGCCCGCACGCCCACCCGAGCCGCCAGGTCCTGGATGGCTCGGGAGTTCGGCGCCTCGGCCAGGAGCAGCTCCACGATGTTCTGACGGGCCCGGACGACGTCCGGCGAGTGGGCGGTCACCACCAGCCCCTCGCGGGCCTCCAGCGTGCACGAGGCCGTCAGGCGGGGTTGCCCGCTACCGGCGACCGCGACGACTTCGACCAGGCACACCCGGCAGGCGCCCAGGGCATGGACTCCCGGCATGTGGCACAGGTTGGGGATGCAGATGCCGGCCTCCAGGGCGGCCTCCAGAACGCTGGTGCCGCTGGGCGTCCGGACGGTCGCCCCGTCCACGATCATGCTGACCCACTTAGGCATGGACCAACCCCCGAATTCGCCGAATCGCCTCCGGCGCGCAGGTGTCCTCGCAGATGCCGCACTTCTGGCACGCCGCGTTATCGATCGCGTATCCCTCGTCTTCCCGGATGGCCCCGTGCGGGCACACCGCGACGCACTCGCCGCACCGGCCGCACAGGGCGTCATCGATCTCATAGCGAATCAAGGCCTTGCAGGCGCCGGCCGGACAGTGCCGCTCCTCGACGTGGGCCAGATACTCGTCGCGGAAGTAGCGCAGCGTGGAGAGCACCGGGTTCGGCGCGGTCTTGCCCAGCGCGCACAGGGAGGTGTTCTGCACCGTCCAAGCCAACTCCTCCAGGACGGCGAACTGCGCCATGGTGCCGCGGCCTTCGCAGAAGTCCTCCAAAATTTCCCGCATGCGCCCGATGCCCACCCGGCAGGGTACGCACTTGCCGCACGACTCGTCCTGCAAGAAGCTTAGGAAGTACTTGGCGAAATCCACCATACAGACCGACTCGTCTATGACGACCATGCCGCCCGAGCCCATCATGGAGCCGGCGTCGGCCAGGGCTTCGAAGTCCACGGGGAGATCGAACAGGGACACGGGCAGACAGCCGCCGGAGGGGCCTCCGGTCTGCACCGCCTTGATGCTCTTGCCGTTGCGCGGCCCTCCCCCAATGTCGAAGATGATCTCTCTGAGGGTCGTCCCCATCCGCACCTCGACCAGGCCCGTGTGCTTCACGTGCCCCGTGAGCGCGAAGATCTTCGACCCTTTGCTCGTCTCCGTCCCTCTGGCGGCGAACCAGGCGGGGCCACGGCGGATGATGTCGGGCACGTTGGCCCACGTTTCGACGTTGTTCAGGAGGCTGGGCTGGTCGAGGTAGCCCCGCTCGACGGTGTGCACGTCCTTGGCCCGCGGCTCGCCGACCTTTCCTTCCAGAGAGGCCATCAGGGCGGTGGATTCTCCGCACACGAACGCGCCGCCTCCCCGCGCAACCTTGACGTCGAAACTGAAGCCGGTCCCCAGGATGTTGTGGCCCAGCAGGCCCATCTCTCGCGCCTGTTCGATCGCCACCCGAACGTTCTGGACGGCCAGGGGGTACTCGTTTCGGACGTACACGAAGCCCTGCTCCGATCCGACGGCGTACGCGCCAATCAGCATTCCTTCCAGAATGAGATGGGGGTTGCCTTCCAGCAGGCCGCGGTCCATGTACGCCCCGGGGTCCCCCTCGTCGGCGTTGCAGATCACGTAGCGATGCTCCCCCGGCGCGCTTCGGCATTGCTCCCACTTGCGGCCCGTGGGGTAGCCGCTCCCCCCCCGCCCCCGCAAGCCCGAAGCCTTGATCTCTTCGATCACTCGCTGCGGAGCGAACCAGGACAGGACGGCGGCCAAGGCGCTATAGCCGCCCGCCGCGATGTAGTCCCCGACGTTGCACGGATCCACCCACCGGTTCTTGCTGATGAGGGCCCGGTCCTGCTTGGCAAAGAAGGGAATGTCGGCCTCGCGGCGGACCCGGGCGCCGGAGACGGGATCGACGTAGAGGAGCCGCTCCACGATCCGCCCCTCGAGCAGGGTTTGCGAGACGATCTCTTCGATGTCCTGCGGTTTCACGCGGCAATAGATGACGTCCAGGGGGTCGAGGATCAGCAGGGGCTCCTGCTCGCAGAAGCCCTGGCAGCCGGTGACGCGGACGTGCACGGAGTCACGGAGATCCGGCCGATCCAGGCGCTGCCGCAGCGCGGCGAGGACGGCCAGTGAGCCGGAGGCCTGGCCGCACGTGCCGGAGGAAAGGATCAGCCGGACCGGCCAGAAGGCCCGGGCCGCAATCAGCCGTCTCTGCAGCGTTTCCAGCGCCGCCGGGCTGTCGAGTCTAGGCATGAACGAGATGCCTCCCTTCCTGCGCCCGGACGGCGCCGAGAAGGCTTCCCAGCTTCGCCGGCGTCATGTGTTCGTAGTACTTACCGTCCATGATGACCACCGGGGCCAGCGCGCAGGCCCCCAGGCAGTTGACCGTTTCCAGCGTGAACTCTCCGTCCTGCGTCGTCCCGCCCGGCTCGACCCTGAGCCGCCGCCGAACCTCGTCCAAGAAGCGGGGAGAGTTGCGCACGTGGCAGGCTGTTCCCATGCAGACGGTGATCAGGTGCCGTCCGCGCGGCTTGAGGCTGAAGGCTTTGTAGAAGTTCGCCAACCGGAAGACTTCGATGAGCGGGACGCCCATCGTCTCCGAGACCCGGCAAAGCGCCTCTTCCGGCAAGTAGTGGTAGGCCGCCTGGATGTCCTGCAGAACCTCCATGATGTCGAACGGATCCGACCCTCTGCCCTGCACGATCCCGTCCAGCTCGCTGAGATCCATACACGTCCCCCTTCGCCTGGTTCGGGTGGCGTGCGCGTCGCCTCGGCGGCGGCGCGCGTCACGCGCACGATTGAACCGGGCCCCCACCGTGCCGGCTAAGACCTTGTGGCTCTGTCGGGTGTGGCGAATGGTCGGGAATGTCGCAACAATTCCGGTCGGAGTCAAGATACCTCTCTGAGAAGATAAGAAATACAATACATCCGGCACTCAGTGGCCTGGCGACTTGGGCCGCCGGCGCCCGCCGGGGTCCGCCGCGTGGACGCGTAGAGCCAGCGGTGTGTGAGTGCTTCCCACGCGTGGGCGAGAAAGCGGGCCCGGGGCAGCGAGAGGCCGACGCTGACGAGGCGGGCCATGACGTGCAGCGCGTCGCAGTGGTGTTGCAGGCTCTGTCGCATCCATTGTCTCCGAGTCTCGCTCCCCTGGCGGCGGGAGTCCCTGGCGCACCAGGCAGGAGTCAAACCCACCCCCGCAATTTGCAGGCTTCCGCCACTCGGGCCACTGCCACGAGGTAGGCCGCCTGACGCATGTTCACCTTCTCGCGCGTGTGCATCTGGTAGACGCCGGAAAACGCCCGGGTCATCTTCTCGTCCAGGCGCTGGTGCACCTCGCTGAGCGGCCAGTAGAAGTTGTACGTATTCTGCACCTGCTCGAAGTACGAGACGGTGACGCCCCCCGCGTTGGCCAGGAAGTCGGGCACGACGAAGACGCCTTTATCGAGCAGGATGTCATCCGCCTCCGGGGTGGTCGGGCCGTTGGCCAGCTCGCAGCAGATGCGGGCCTTGATCTTGGCGGCGTTCTCGGCGGTGATGACGTTCTCCAGGGCGGCGGGGAAGAGCACGGTGACGTTTAGTTCCAAGAGCGCCTCGTTACTGATGGGCTCAGCCCCGGGGAAACCTTGGAGGCTCCCCGTCCTGAGTTTGTAGTCCACCACTTTCCGCGGATCCAGCCCCTTGGGGTTGTGGATGCCGCCCTTGGAATCGGAGGCCGCGACGAACTTCAGCCCGAGAATCTCGTGGCCGAGCAGGGCGACATTCTGGCCGACGTTCCCGAACCCCTGGATGGCCATGGTCTTGCCGGCCAGGTCAATGCCGAGCTCTTTGGCCGCCTCGCGGGTCACGTAGATGCCGCCACGCGCCGCGGCGTCGCCGCGCCCCTCGGAGCCGCCGAGGGAAATGGGCTTACCCGTGATGACGCCCGGGTGGTGCTGGCCCACGAGGGTCTCGTACTCATCCATCATCCAGGCCATGATCTGCGGGGTCGTGTAAACATCCGGGGCGGGGACGTCCTTGGAGACGCCGAGGACATCCGCCACGGCTCGGATGTAGGCGCGGGCCAGCCGTTGCTTCTCCGCTTCGGACAGCTCCTTCGGATTGCAGGTCACGCCCCCCGTGGCACCGCCCAATGGGATGTCGACCGTCGCCGTCTTCCAGGTCATCCAGGCAGCCAGCGCCCGGACAGTGTCGATGGTCTCGTCGGGATGCCAGCGAATCCCCCCCATGTTCGGGCCGCGGGCCCCGTTGTACTGCACGCGGTACCCGCGGAAGATCTTGACGCTGCCGTCGTCCATCTGCACTGGAATGGTGACGACGAGCTCTTTCTGAGGCCAGCGCAGGAACTCGTGGGTGGCCCGGTCCAGCCCCAATTTCGCTGCGGCCGTGTCCAGCTGCTGTTGGGCGATGATGAAGGGGTTCAATGCGGGCATGGATGCCTCCTCTCGCGGTGACGTTGGGAATTATACGATCGCCCCTCCGTGCCTCTTGCGCCTCTGGGCAAGAGCTTAGACATCCCGACCCACTGGGTCAATCGCATTTCGTCCGCTGTCCGACAGGACGATCCGCCCGGTCTCCAATCCGGACGAGGTAGGGCGAATCGCGCGCTAAACCGCCACTCGGAACTACTCAGCGGCGCGAAATGTTGGCT